>VGOF01000042.1 GCA_016875975.1 Chloroflexota bacterium
CCCAATTCCCGAAAAGTACGACCAATGACTCTATTCCGAAGGCGAGAAACTCCTGAAAGGGCTGCCTCGATCGTTAAGCCAAAAGGCAATAGTCCAGGGTTTGTGATCTCAATTCGGTCATCAAAGATCGCAAGCTTTGTGCAAGTGCCCCCAATTGAATAGTCTGCATGGACAACAGCATTAATGATAGCTTCTCGAACCACTGCAGGAGGGTACTGCGATCGTTCTTTCCGACGGATTCGACCAATTTCGATCCTCTGGAGAGTATGTCTTTCAACAAAAGAAATGACGCTCTCGACAGCCTTTGGGAGAAGTTCGTCGATTTCTGTCTGATCGATAAATCTTGATGTATCGGTTCCTCGAAATCGAGCACAGCGAATATTTGTATCTGGGAAAAGACGACGACGATGCTTTCCGAAGAGAAGAACAGCACCATTTGTGGGGACTTCTCGCCCTCTGTATTCCACAACAAGACCCAGGGATTTTCGTTCAGGGGAATTAAGAGGCCGCGATATGGCTGCAAAGAACTCGGAAGCTGCTCGGAAGTCAACCTCTTCCGAGCTTGCTTCCGTACATGGTTGCTCATCGAAGAAGGTGTTACGGGCCAGGAGGCGAATTTCAAAAATTATTTCGGGTCCCGCCCGCCGATTTGTTGATCCCAAACGAATGTATACCCCCGAGTCGGGGCCTTCTGATCGGACATAATAAGGCCCGATTGCATGGGGTATGGTAACTACAATGAGTTCCCGATCACGCCATGAATGGATCTGCATGTCGGGGATAAGAAGGGGTCGAATACCGTCTGCAAATGCATTGGCAAGGCGTTCTTCTTCTGTTAGGGGATCGGTTACACCAACGACCTCTTTCGTTCTATCGCGAACGCCGATAACAATGGAACCACCCGCGGTATTTGCAAAGGCAACGGCGCTCTGAACAATGTGTTGCAGGGATTTACAATTTTCTTTAAATTCGAGCGCCTTGCCTTCATCCCTTGCCAGATAGGATTGAATCATCCACATTGCCTCCCTACTGGATCACTTCTTCTCTTAATCGTTCATTTCACTCTGATGCCCCTGAACTTCAGCGATAAGTTCAAGAAGCTCTTGTTGAGTCAACTGACCTCCTTTTCGTTTTTTGCCCCGGTATCACGGCCCATGCGGTACTTGGCAAAATAGGAACCCGTCCCCTATTGTTTTTTATTAAAAATCTCTTTTCAAACCTCATCTGCGGTCACTGCAACCGCGAATGGGACTCCGAGTAGCTCAAAATGTTTCTGGCCGCAACGAACCTTATCCGCCTCTGTCGTCCGCAGCTTCAGGAAGTCACGAGTCCCTTTAGTCTCACGCACCAAGTATAGCACTTGATTGTTGTGTTTAAGAATGGCCCAATCGGGATTGTATTGGCCAACCGGAGTATCGATTTTGAACCATTCTGGTAATTTCACAAAGAGTTTGATGTCTTCGCGCTCGTCCAACCGTCTGGCAAACTCCCGTTCTATCTCGGACTCGTAGACGACATACTCGTACACAGACTTTTTAACCTGAAGAGCTGTAAGATAGTTGATGAGTTCTTCATTCTTGAAGAGCATCATTTCCCATTCAGCTTCCGAGCTCGTTCCCTGAATGCGCTCATATTTGATTCCATCTACAAGGAGGCGATGCAGTTCATGTTTAAGAATCGCCGCAACGGCATCCATGAAACGTTGGGGATCAATGAAGAATTCAGCAAGTCGTCCTGATTCCTCAAGAATACGAACCAGAGTAGAACGAGTCAGTTCCGTCTCGTTCTGCAAATAAGCCAAGAGGTCAGGCATAGGCCGACTACCGTAAGAGACCTGCTCCTCTGCCACACTCATAGCAGTCGTAACAACTCCTCCCTTGGTCACGCCGAGCTGACCAGCCTTCACATAGATCCTGGCTGGATCGATTTTGGGCATCTGCTTCAAAGCATCCACCGCACGACGCACCAATACCTCAGTCTCAAACTCCACGCGGTACGTGGTTTTAGGCTTGATATGTTCCCAGAGAGCATTAAACTCGGGACTGAGTTGAACTTCCTTACGCAGACGATTCGAACCTTCATCTCGGTCTTTTCGAATATGGCGTTCGATCTGATAAGCAGCCAGAAGGTCAACGACCGCAGGTGCAAGGTCGCGGTGTTCCTCCGGCAGTTCGATCTTAAAATCTTTACGCTTTGGGTCAAACGCAGGCAGAATGCGCCCATCAGCGTCCAGCATTTTCTGCTCTACCAATGCAGAGCGTATGGCCTCGGCAGTCACTCGGCCGATGGGCCGCTCTTCCCCATCCACCACACGGATGATTCTGGCAAGAGCGGTAAGCGGCACTTTCCCGAAAGTTACGCCACAGTCCTCTTCGTATTCGGTCTGAAGAGCGCTTGCAAAGTCTTCGTAACTTTCATTTGCAACAACAAAGAGTTTGTTGACCGATTCATCGAATACGCGCAAACCATTCTGGTCGACCGGTAGCCGCAGACCACGACCGATCTCCTGGCGTTTCTTCACAACGCTCACGCTTTCATTAAGTGTGCAGATCTGGAAGACGTTAGGGCTATCCCAACCTTCACGCAGAGCTGAGTGGCTGAAGATCAAACGCAAGGGCTCATCAAGCGACAACAAGCGTTCCTTGTCCTTCATGATCAGGTTGTAAACGTCATCGTCTGCCTGCGTGCTGCGAGTTTCGCTGGAGTCCTTGAATATGCCCTTCTTGTCCTGGGCGAAATACCCGTTGTGAAGTCGCTCAACAGGTAGTTTTAGCCAATCCAGTCCCCGGTACCGGTCATCTTTCGCCAACTCGGCAAGCTCCATTTCAAAAGCCTCTGCGAACTTGCCCTTCATGGGCTGGCCTGATTGGTCATAATCCCGATAGTTGGCTACACGATCGATAAAGAAGAGGCTCAACACCTTAATCCCTCGTTCCCGTATTTGCAGTTCTTTTTCCAGGTGCTTCTTTATGGTGTGTTTGACTTGTACTCGCCATAGGTCTTCACGAAGACCGCCCATCTCCTCGCCCATCCGGAGCAAGCGTCCGTTGTTAAATCGCAGGTACTCGTTTCCCGGCTCTGCATTGATCTCGGTGACTGCAAAGCCATCCTTGTAACAGGCCCGGTCATTAGAAAGTACATACAGATCTGCCCCGTTTTTAACGGTCACCGGTTTTTCCTTCGGGCCCTGGGGGGTCTGCATATGGATACGCAATTTGGCCTTGATGCCATTTTTGTAATCTATCTTCTCCACTCTTACAAAAGCATCGTTCATCCCGCCATCTACTCTTGCGCTGGCCACCACAATTTGCTTGACCAGCTTGAGCTCAAAGGCCCGCACCGGATCGAGCCGATAGACCAGGTTATATGGATTGCGGTGGGTGGCGGAGTAGCGCAAGGTGCAGAGGGGATTGAGGGCCTTTATAGCTTCCTGGGCTTTTTCGGTGGAATCCACACTCTGGGGCTCATCGATGATTACAATAGGGCGTGCTGCCTGAACGAACTCGATGGGCTGGCGGCCAGAGAGCTTGTCGCTTTCCTTGTAGATGACATTGCTCTTCTGCTCTTCCTCGGTCCCCATGAAGTTCTTACGGAAGGCATCAATGTTGATAACCAATATCTGAAGGGTGTTGCTAACAGCAAACTGACGAAGCCGATTCACCTTCCTGGTATCGTAAACAAAATACTCATAAGGGAGATTGTTATATAGCGCCCGAAAATGGTCACGTGTGATCTCAATATTTTTGAGCACACCTTCACGAATGGCCACACTGGGTACCACAATGACGAATTTCTGGAATCCGTAGCGGCGTGAAAGCTCAAAGATAGTGCGTAGATAAACGTAGGTTTTCCCCGTTCCGGTTTCCATTTCGATTGAAAAGTGGGGGCACCGGCGGGCTACGTTTCCTCCGGCATCAAAGAGTTCCCAAGCCTCAAGGGAGGCATCCGGGTCTACTACTTCTATATCATTTTCAACCTGGACCTGACGTGTATTAACGAGCAATCTCTCTTCAGCCAGAAGCAGACGGTTTCCCACACCCAGTTCAGTCCGGGTCTGTCCTGTAAAGAGACCTACCATCCCTTCTACATGGATCACGGAGTATTCTGGAGCGCCCTGGGGTTGACCTTCAAAAAGATCCGTCACCGCAGCTACTGCGGCAAGCTGATATTGCTGGTTGGGATCAAACTGCAGTTTCATCATAGCTTTAAAATCGTTTAGGTATTATCACCTCTGCGTGCTTCAAGCAGCATCGCCCGTTCACGGTCCAGTTCAGATTTCAATTCTTCTTCGCTGGGCAGGTAGAGGCGGTATTCGGATGCAAAGAGCTGTTCGCTTCCCTTGAGCACCGAGTAGTGGACAATAGTTTTATCCTTCTGGGAGCATAGAATGAGCCCGATAGTCGGGTTGTCATTTCCCTGCCGAACCCGTTCATCGAAGAGCCGGACATACATATCCATTTGACCAATGTCCTGGTGTGTCAGATTGCCGGTTTTCAGGTCAATAAGGATGAAACATTTCAGGCGGAAATGGTAGAAAACGAGATCAACGAAAAAATCCATTGTCTCAGTGCTTACCCTGTATTGCCGGCCAACAAAGCTGAAACCCCGCCCCAGTTCGAGGAGAAATTGTTGGAGGTTGTCCAGAAGGGCTTTTTCCAGATCCTTTTCCAGAAAGGTTTGAGATGGCAACCCGAGAAACTCAAAAACATAGGGGTCTTTAAGGGTATCAGCAGGCCGAAGAGCAGTTTCGGAGGAGATCGTGCGCGCCTCTGCCTGAACTGCTTCACGATCTCGGCTGGCGAGGAGACGTTCGTAATAGTGGGAACTTATCTGCCTTTCCAGTGCACGAGAACTCCAACCTGCCTCTGCGGCTTCCCGCATATACCAGTCACGGGCCTGGGGATTTTCCACCCGCAACAACAGACGGTAATGGGTCCAGCTCAGTTCAGGACGAAGAAAGCTCGTCGTCGGAATGGGTGATTTCTCTTTTGAAATCGTGGAGTTTTGGACCTCCAGGAATTCGGCACGCACTGCGTGCCCTTTTGGAGAAGACGGCAAAGATTCAAGACGCAGTGCGTCTTGAATCTGATTGGGGAAGGCCAAATAGAACCGCCTCATGTTACGGAGGTTTGATTCATCGAAACCCTTGCCATATTCCATGGTCAACCGCCGGGAAAGTTCGGGGATAAGTCTTGCGCCATAAAGTGCCCGTTCTTCGCCACCTTGCTCTTCCTCCACGATCAAGCGGCCGATATGCCAGTAAGTTTCAACCATGGCTTGATTCACGGCGCGTGCAGTGCGTCCCCTCGTCTGTTCCACCAGGGTTCGTATTTGCTCAAAAAGAATCATCCGCTCTTCTTTCATAGTTATACAGTCTTAAAACTCGTGACACCCTTGGTCTTGAAAATCTGAACGGCGTTGGCCTTCAGTTGGTCATTACCAGCAAAACCTTCATCCAAGCAAACCACGCGCTCTGGCTTCTTCTCTGCCATAACACGGATCAGTTCCAATGTCAGGTTGCGTTCGAGACAAATGAAAAGCGCCCCACCCGCTGCGCTAAAAACAGTCTTACCTTCAATGCTAAACTTCTCCATCGGCGTAGTCAGGGAAAAGCCACTTTTCAGGAGTATTTCATAAAGGATGTCCTCAGATGTGCGGCCCTCCCGGATATGGTCAATATGTAGCTCGAGTTGTTGCTTTAGTGCTGTTACATCACCCGTTGGAAGGTTGGCATTCCATGCCTTGAAGTTTGATTCGGCTAGTTTGAAAACCCGAAAACCACGGTCCTGCTTTTGCCCCCCATGTAGCGAAAGTTTCCCTTCATCTTCTGAATTCAGCTTCTTAATGACTCGGCGAACTCGCTCTTTGCAGATGTCAGAGATGGTTGCGTAATCCTCCCGACCCGTTGGTTCAGGAAGTTGGACAAGGATATATTTTCGATTCCCACCATCTTGTTTGTTCAGTTCGAAGACAGCTTGAGCGGTTGTGCCAGAACCAGCAAAGAAGTCAAGAACAACCGAATTGTCATCGCTACCCATACTTATGATATTCTCTAACAATGCAACAGGTTTGGGGTAAGGCATTACATCACTCTCAATAAGTGCTTTGACTTCTTGTGTTCCATTTTGAGTGTTCAGTTCCTTATCATCCCAGATGGTCTTAAACTTCCTCCTCCTCTCTTTACCTGCTCGTTCAAGGTAGTCATGAACGAAAACATCATACTCTTTACGCCGTTCGATTAGTTTAGCTTCAATGAGATCAATGTCCTTTTGAACCTTCTGCCGTCCCCACATCCAGCGTCCATCTTCCCCTGTCGATTTTCTTGGCAGTACTTCTACAGAAAAGTCATCTGATTGGGTAAGTGACACCTTAAGTGTTTTGGGACATACATAAATTGGAAAGAACATATCCGGTCTGTCTTCTTTGCGTGAAGCAGAACCGCGTTGCCTAAGTCCAAGCAGGCGATATTTCATACCCATATCGTCCGTCAAACTAAACTCCGCTTTTTGATCTTCGGATAGTTGGAAACCTTTGAGAAGACATTCCTCTATGTTTCTTGAATAGATCAGCACGTAATCATGAACTGACGCAAGAAATGTATCCGACTGCCTGCCTCGTGGATTGCTTTGCACAGTAACTTTAGAAATAAAGTTCTCTTCACCATATACCTCGTTACAGATCTTTCTAAGGTTGTCCACCTCTTTGTCATCTATACTTATAAAAATGACCCCATCCTCCCGTAATAGATTCCTTGCCAGATACAATCTTGGATACATCATGTTGAGCCACTTGGAATGGAACCTTCCATCTGCTTCGGTGTTGGTGCTGAACTTTTTGCCCTGGGAATCCACCTGGCCGGTATATTCGAGATAGGTTTGCAAACTCTCATTATAATTGTCGGGATAGATAAAATCGTTGCCCGTGTTGTAGGGAGGATCAATATAGATCATCTTGATCTTGCCCAGATATGATTTCTGAAGGAGCTTGAGCACCTCAAGATTGTCGCCCTCGATAATGAGATTTTCGGTTGAGTCGAAGTTGACACTCTCATCAGGGCCAGGGCGCAGGGTTCCAAGACTGGGAGATTGGATCGCCCTGAAACAATCAGCCTTTCCAGGCCAGTTCATTCCGTAGCGTTCCTTGCCAACGTCCACCGTCTCGCCAAGGGTGAGTTTCAAGCGTTCAAGGTCAATCTTTCCGCCCTCAGTCCGAATCTCTGGAAAGAGCCGCAGCAATTCTTGTTTTCTGCCTTCAGGAATGTCGTGGGATCTAAGGTCGAGTCTTTCAGGTTCATCCATTGTTTTATCCTCTTCAATTTTTATTTCAATGTTACACAACTTGCCAGCGCAGTGTGAAGAGAGTTTCCTGTTCTGTTTTCTGCTCCAACCGACGGCTCACTTCGTCCAGAAGAGCGTCCTTCTGGCGGTCTATCTCGCGGCTCGCCTCATCGTAACTGCGCCAGGCTTCGTCCCGTTTTGTTTCCAGTTTTCGCAATTCCCTTTGACGTTCCAATTTTTCCGGCAGGTTAGGGGCCAAACGTGCAGCCTTTTTGGTCTCTTTAATCTCCTGGTCCAGTTCCTCCAATTCTGTCTTGAGCCCAACTCGACGGTCGTCAGCCCAACGGTCGAGCTTTTCCATTTCTGTATCGAACCAGTAACCATTTTTAGCGGCAAGCGCGTCGAGTAGTTCCTGCCTGCGCAGACTGGTGGCCTCTCCAAGGGCAGTTATGATTCTCTCGGGAACATCAATGCCCCTCTGCTCCTTGCCAGGTAGATCAAACAAGCGTCGGCATTCAGCCTCATCCAAGGGTTCACCAGTATCAGTTATGCCCGTGAAGATAACGTGATCTTCCGATTCTAAGGCGCTAACGCTGAAACGGGAACAGCAGAGCCACCCGCTTTGGTTCACCAGACGCTCAAGAATGGCGATGTTTTTATTGCTGCCGGAATAGTCAAAAACGACTTCACCGGGTGTAACTGTCAGGCTCATACCCCATTCCAGGACCCGACGGGCAAGCGGGTGCCCCACCCGATACGTATTGGCATCTTCCACATTCTTGCCCATACGATAAGGTCCGGGATGAATTGTTTCTCCCGGGAAGGGATTCCGCTCCAACATGAAGCTATAATCTCCGTCCTGAAACCTGGCATAGGGCGCTAATAAGTATCGGGTGAGGAGCCAGAGCCGATCATTAAATCGGTCAAGAAAGTCATGACTCTGGATGCGTACCTTCTCAACTACTTCCTGGTCAAAGTTATCGAGGAGTTTCTCGCGCGCGTCACGCTGACCCTGGTCGATCTCGGTCTCCAGTTCCTGTTGAAGTTGGTCGAACTCGAACTGGATCTGCTCCGGGGTGCGGCACTTCTGATAAATTGCTGCGATGCGCCTTTCGAAATCGACTCCGGATTCCACTGCGCCCAACACTTCGTCGCTTGCACCGAATACACCACTAAAGAGGCGGAATTTCTGGTCGAGCAGTTCGTAGACCCGCTGGTCCGCAGCGTTATTCTTATTTAGGAAATTGACTACCACCACATCGAACTTCTGACCGTAGCGGTGGCAGCGGCCGATGCGTTGTTCGATCCTCTGTGGATTCCATGGCAGATCATAATTAATGACCAGATTGCAGAACTGCAGGTTAATACCCTCAGCCCCAGCTTCTGTGGCAATCATTACTGCTGCCTCATCACGGAAATAATCTACCAGAGCAGCCCGCATGTCCGCGGTTGGCGATGTGGAGATCCGGTCAGTACCTGCATGCTTTTCCAGCCAACGCTGATATATCTCCTTCGATTTTCGGTCATTGTTTGACCCGTTAAAAACCATAACCTTGCCATGGAACTCGGTCTGTTCAAGGATACGATAGAGATATTCCTGGGTCCGGCGGGATTCTGTAAAAATGATGGCTTTCTGCTGGAGGGTGGCTGCGCCTTGATTCTTCTGCGCTTCGACCGAAGCAGCGAATCCCCGTCGCAACGCGGTTAATAAAACCTCTCCTTTGGAGTTCTTGACGATTGATTTAGCCAAAGTATGGAACTCCCGGAGCCTTGCCATTTCCTGGCGCATTTCAGCGATCTGTTCTCGTGTAAAAAGCGGCTTATGGCTTACTGTTTCACCGTTTTCCTCATCTTCCCATTCGTCCACCAGTTCCTCCAACTCTTCCCAGTCATCAGCCAACTCCTGTGGAGGCGCATCAACTGCCTCCGCCTGGGCAGCGGCGGTTTGGAGCTTTCGGGCAAGTCCTTCCAGAGTATCGGAAATGGCGAAAGTGGATGAAGCCAAGAGTTTCCTCAGAATAAGCGTCATGAGTGTGCGCTGGCTAACGGGCAATGCGTAGAGCGTGGGCTGCTGCAAGTATTCTGAAACCAAATCGTATAGCCGCTGTTCTTCGGGTGTGGGAACAAATTCTTGCACGAGGGCGTGCCGATTGGTGTATTTGACATATTCTAATACCCGTTTGCGCAATGTGCGTTTACAGATTGGCTTTAAACGCTCTTTCAGTTCATTGAAATCGGTTTCGTTTGCAAGTCGGGTGAATCGCGCCCGGTATGTCTTGAAATCACCAAAGGCATAATCATCAATAATGCTGACCAAACCGTAAAGTTCCAACAGGGAATTTTGTAGAGGCGTGGCGGTCAATAAAACCTTTGGAAAGGTCGCAACAGCCTGTTTGATGGCGTTGGCAATCTTATTATAGTGAACGTCTTAAATAAAGTGACATAGTGACATTATCTTTTTGGGCTTCCAAGTTTGGGAGCGCTTAAAAACTGAGGACACCAATTCTTCAAATGTTTC
>VGOF01000043.1 GCA_016875975.1 Chloroflexota bacterium
AAGGCCTGGGCATGGATGTTGTTTCTGGTGGCGAGCTAAGCATTGCCCAATCGGTGGCTTTCCCACCGGAGAGAGTCTACTTCCATGGAAATAACAAAACATTAGATGAGCTAAAGCTTGCCTTAAACCGGGGCGTCGGACGAATAGTAGTTGACAATCTATACGAGCTAGATTTGCTGAACAGGCTAGCCCGGGAAATAAATAAGAGACAAGATATCCTATTACGCATTAACCCCGGAGTCGACCCTCATACCCACCATTTTACAACCACCGGAATACTCGATAGTAAGTTCGGCTTTCCCGTGGCCACGGGCCAAGCTGAAGCAGCAATAGTTCATGCCTCTTCAGCATCCCACCTTAACCTACTGGGGCTACACTTCCACCTGGGTTCTCCCATCGCTGGGACCTCTCCTTATCAAGTGGCCATTGAATTGGTACTGAAATTCGTCGAAAAAATGAGAGCGAAACACGGCTTCGACCTGAAAGAATTCAGCCCAGGCGGTGGTTTTGCCGTACAATACACGCTGCACGCAAAAATACCCAGCATCAGCGACTACGCGGAAGCGATAGTTTCAAGGCTCAAGTGCATCAGCGACAAACTCAACCTAGCGTATCCGCGATGTGTTATAGAACCAGGAAGGGGAATAATAGCCCAGGCAGGCGTTGCCTTGTACAGTATCGGCTCAATAAAGGAAATTCCGAGAGTTCGCACTTATGTTGCAGTTGACGGTGGTATTGGAGACAACATCCGCCCAGCACTCTACCAAGCAAAATATGAAGCCATAGTTGCCAATAAGGCAAGACAGGAGGCGACAACCAAGGTAACGATCGCTGGGAGATACTGCGAATCAGGCGACATCTTGGTTAAAGACGTGGTTTTACCCCCCTTGTCACCAGGTGACATTATAGCTATCCCGGTCAGTGGCGCCTACTCCATACCTATGTCAAGTAACTACAATATGGTTCCCAGACCTGCTATTGCAATAGTCAAAGATGGTAAACCACGTCTAGTACGAAGGCGCGAAAGCTATCAAAACCTCATGAGCTTGGACACAATTTGAAGGGTATTATGTGGAAAACAATCGGCCAGGACAAAGCCATTGCCCTAATTGAAGGCAGCCTAAAGACAGATAACTTGGCCCATGCCTACTTGTTTGTTGGACCTGAACACATAGGCAAAACTACCCTGGCACTTGATCTAGCACGAGCCGTAAATTGTCAAGGAGAGAACAAACCCTGTACCCAGTGCCAGTCCTGTACGAGAATCAGCAATGGCAAACACGCCGATATCATAATGCTGAGCTTAGATTCGCCTGACATTCCCGGAGATGATAAGGAACGCACAAAAATAGGGATCAAGAAAATACATTACCTCCAGAATAGCGCCAGCTTGCCACCATATGAAGGTAAGTTGAAGATATTCATCATCGATGATGCCGAACACTTATCCAACGAAGCAGCTAACTGTTTACTCAAGACACTGGAAGAACCACCCCCAAAAGTGCTTATACTCTTATTGGCATCTGATGAATCACAGCTGTTGCCTACAGTTGTTTCCCGTTGTCAGAGACTGGAATTAACGCCAGCATCATTCACAGACATAGAAGAGATGCTCTTGCATTCCGTCGGGATTGACAAGGAGAAGGCGAAGCTTTTGTCGAGATTGTCACGGGGCTGCCCAGGGTGGGCCATAGGCACTATCGCCAATGATGATTATCTCGCAGAACGTGCTGAAAAGCTAGCACAAATGTCATCGTTGCTTAGTGAAGATTGGGGGCAACGCTTGCTTTACATTTCACAGCTCCGACCCGATAGAAAATCTGCCGAGGAACAAATACGATTCTGGCTAGACTGGTGGCACGACTTGATGCTGGCTAAGTGTGGCTGCCAGCAAGCCATTATGAACACAGATCAGATGTCAACGCTCAAGAGATGGACACAGGCATTGAGCCTGTTTGAGATCAAGGACTTTATACACGTTTTGAAGAGGTCACTAGCCCAGATCGCAGTAAATGCCAACCCACGTTTGATACTTGAATGCCTTATGCTCGACATGCCTATCAAGCCCTTATAGTGATAAAATACACAGCATGCACACCCATTAGACCACTGAGAAGCATATGCCAGAAATAGTTGGAGTTCGCTTTCAACAAGCCGGCAAGTTGTATTACTTCGATGCTGCCGACATCCCGATAGAGATAGGTGACTGCGTCATCGTCGAGACCAACCGTGGCCGAGAGTTAGTCAAAGTGATTATAGCCCCTAAACAATTACTATCCAGTGAAATCACGGAAACTCTCAACCCGGTGATTCGAAAAGCAACACCTGCAGACATACAACGCGCCCAACATAACCAAGAAAAAGCAGACAAAGCATTGAGACAATGCCGTGAATCTGTTACTAAACTCAACCTCCCCATGAAACCCGTATCAGCTCAACACAACCTGGAAGGAAATCACCTCACCATCTTTTTTACCGCGGAAAAAAGGGTTGACTTCCGCGACCTTGTTAAAGAGCTAAGCCATAACCTAAGAACACGCGTCGAGCTGAGACAGATTGGCGCCAGAGACGAAGCCAAGCTGATCGGCGGCTTAGGCAAATGCGGTTATCCATTGTGTTGCACATCCTTCCTGTGCGAGTTTACCCCCGTTTCCATAAAAATGGCCAAGGAGCAAGAGGTAGCACTCAACCCCATGAAAACCTCAGGGGTTTGTGGCAGACTTCTTTGTTGCTTAGGTTACGAAGTGGAGCAATATCGAGCTATGAAGGAGAAGCTACCAGCACTGGGTCAAGAGGTATCCACACCACTGGGAAAAGCAAAGGTCACTGGACTAAATCCTTTGTAAAGAAGCGATATCTGTGGAACTAAACTCAGGGGGCACTATGGAGCTAGCCGTCTCTCAAATAAGATGGCAGATGAAACCACCGCCAGAGAAGCAGGAGAACAAAAGCTAGCTACTGATGTACATACTTCTGCCATATAGTATAAGTGCGAAGGTAATGATAGGGAACATAGAAACCATCATCCCTCGGTGCTTTTGGATATGACAGCAGCGGCATCCTAGCTTCGGCAGGCGTGCGCCCAGCCTTACGTCGGTTACAGGGAACGCAAGCGCTAACCACATTCCCCCAATTATGCTGTCCGCCTCTTCTACGAGGAACAACGTGATCTAGAGTAAGCTCGCGTGTCTCGCGGCCACAATACTGGCACGTATAGCCGTCTCGGTGAAAAACCTCATGCTTGGTCAACTTCCGTTGCCGTCGCGGTCTCCTGACATAATATGCAAGCCGAATAACAGACGGGACATCAAACACGCTTTCGACCGAATGAATATTCCCTCGCCCATTCTCTAAAACTTCAGCTTTGCCATGGAACAATAGGACAACTGCGCGCCGCACCTGACAAATATTGAGCGGCTCGTAGTTCTGATTGACCACCAGTACTGGCGAATTGACTATCATCTTGCTACCGCTAAATTTAGCGGTATTTTAGCAGCAAACTCACTTACCGACAACAGCTAAGTAGATGAACGACGCCTAGTTGGACTTTGTGGCAGCTTAGCACGTCTAGCTGCCCCTCTATCGCCTCTGTAATCAGGCGCCATAATATTGAATACCAAACTAATACTGGGATCTACCATCCTCGAACTGATTCGGTTCTCTATCTCGTCTAGCGAAAAGCAGGTAGTAATCACTGTGGCCAGCCGAGCATTGTAACGATAGTTAATCAATTGATATAGCTTTTCCTGTGCCCAAGGAGTAACAGATTGCTCACCGAAATCATCCAGGATTAGCACTTGAACCTGTTTGATTCTCTCAAAGAGTTCGTCGTACGAAGTTTTGCTATCCGGGCTAAAGGTAGAACGTAGATGATCCAATAGATCTGGCACTACAATAAAGAGAACAGGCTTACCTTCTTGTTTGAGATGATTGGCGATAGCGGCCGCCAAATGAGTTTTCCCGCAACCATTAGTACCCTGGAAAATCAGCCAGCCTTGGGGAGACTGAGCAAAATTAAGTGCCAGGTGATAGGCCTGCTCTAAATTCTGACGTTCTTCAGGCATGAGATTCAACCGCCTATAGTCGAAGTTTTTGAATGTCATCCTCCGTAGCAGCTCTAGATCCAAACTAGCAAGGTAAGGCAAAGAAGACAAAAGACTACCGAGCACATACACCCTACAAAGCTCAGTATCTGCCAGATGTCCTCGAAGGCTATCGCCGAACTCCTCTATCGGCACATCCGCAGTAATTACAGTAGCCAAACGAGCATTGAAACGATGATCTAGCAGTTGCTCCATCTTTACCCGTGCCCAGGCAGTAGTCGTTGCCATATTCAGATCATCCAGAATTAAAAGAGGTGTACTCTTGACTTGCTCAAATAGCTCATCATGGGTGATATCACTATTAGGACTAAAAGCAGAGCGGAGGTGGTCTAACAAATCAGCAGCGCCCATATAGAAAGCAGGGCGTCCCAAACTTAAGCAATAGTTAGCTATAGCGCAAACCAAATGAGTCTTGCCACTTCCTCCAGGTCCGATAAATACTAACCAGCCACTGGGAACTTCAGCAAAAGCTTTCGCAGCATCATAGGCCCGACTGAAAAGTCCTCGCAAGGCGTCATCATCTTGACGACCAGCAGGAGTGAGATTCTCAAACGTCAACCGTGATAGTGCACCAAGATTGCTCCGTTGCTGAAGCTGATTAAGCTTCTCTCTCCTGAGATCCTGCCGACGACATTTGCACGGTGCTACACGACTATAATCAGTTTTTCCTGATGGCAAAACAGGATAAACCAAGCCAGCTCCCTTGCACAGAGAGCAGACATTAGCAGCCGGGTCTTCGCCCTGCTGCTCAGCGCCTGACCATGTGCCCGTATTTGCCCCTGACATACTTGGCAGAGTCGCTCTCTTTTTCAGAATCTCGCTTAGGCTTTCCATTGAACTTACCCTCGGTGGTCCAACGTTCCAAAATACGTGCAACATATTTCCAGCTACGCTTATTAAGCCTAACTGCTTCCCGAAAAGCACTCTCAATCCAATCATGCGGATACAGCTTTTCAGCCTCTTTCAATTCCTCAACAATCATGGGAGTGAGTATGCCAATGTTCTGTTCGTAAAGCGCAAAGATGTTGGGCTGTAGAAAAGCATCACCAGTTTTCACCTTCCGGACCATGAAATCGGGTGATTGCACCTCTCCTCTTTCGACTTTGGCAACGAGGTTCCTTTCCGTCTCCGCATTTATCAAATAAACATCTTCGAGCTTGCCACCTCGCTGTATCTCCAGATGAAGCAAAATACCATGCTCAACAGCCAAAGTTAAGGCACGCGTAAGCGTCTCTTCTCCCTGTCCAACTCCCTTGGTTATTCCGTTCATAAGAACGGAGTCGGCCAGCAGCTCCTCACGAGCTACAAAACGCGGATAACCTCGGCGACGGCTCAGCAACCACAGAATATGCAGCACTGTTTTTAACTCATCAATATCCTCAATGCGTGGCAGCACCATGGTAAAAAATTGATTAGGCACAGGTGTCACTTCCGCTTTCCCTACAAAACCCGCAAAAGGCTTTTCATACATCGTAGCAATCTTCGAAAAACTATCTCAGGCAGCGCTTACCTCGACTTCCAAGTCTTCAAACTTGGTAATCGAAGATATGAATCTCAATTTGCGCTCGCCAGTAGGGCCATTTCTATGCTTGGCAATGACAATGTCGGCAACGCCACGAGGATAGGGAGTAGATTCAATGTCATAGTTCTTTCTCCAGTCTTCTTCACGGATATACATCTCATCCCGAGAGATAAAGATTACCACATCAGCATCTTGTTCAATGCTGCCACTATCCCTCAGGTCAGATAATACAGGCTTGTGAGACATACGCTGCTCTACAGCACGGCTCAATTGTGAGAGTGCAATTACTGGTGCACTTATCTCGCGAGCCAGTGCTTTCAACGAACGTGTAATCTCGCTTAGTTCCTGAACACGGTTATCTCTTCTTGATTCATCACGAATCAATTGGATATAGTCAACAACAATCAAATCAATAGGATGTTCGAAATGAAGCCGCTTTGCCTTCCCATGCATTTCCACCATTCTTAATTGAGGTGAATCATCAATGAAAATACGTGCGTCAGCAAGTACACCACTGGCGTCCATTATCCTTCTCTCTTCTCGTTCCGTATACTGGCCCAAACGAAGTCTGCCACAATCCACGCCAGACTCGCTAGCCAACAGACGCCTCGCTATATCCTGCCGAGACATCTCCAAGCTAAAGATGGCCACGCATGCTTTCTGGTTGATAGCTGCATTCCTGGCAATATTGAGAGCAAGGCTGGTTTTGCCTGAACTAGGTCTCGCGCCGAGAATAATCAAGTCAGAGCGTTGCAGGCCACCTAACAAATCGTCTATGGCCGCAAAATTAGTGAGTACATGCGGTATCCTCTGCTCTTCCCTAACAGGTGGCTCCGTCTCCTCAAAATATTGACCCAACACTTCCTTGAGGGAGACGAAGTAGCGTGGGCTTTGCTTGCGTAAGACTGCAAACAGAACATCCTCCGCCTTGATTACTGCGTCATCGACGTCAGCATCAGCTTTATACCCAATGGCCGCAATCTCGCCGGCGGCCTTTATCAACTGCCGCATTACATCGAGTCTCGATACAATCCGGGCATAGTATTCGATGTGCAAAGAAGTAGGTACAGAGGCAACCAGATGGCTCAAGTAGGCAGCTCCACCAACCTCCTCTAACTTATTCTTCTGTGCCAGCTCACGGGCCACAGTTATCTGGTTTATCGCCTCAGCACGTTGGTATAACCTGAGGCAAACATCGTAGATCCACAGGTGCTCTGGGATAAAGAAGGCTTCAGGTTTCAGGGAAGAGGCAACTTTGAATATGGCATCACCATCAACAAGAAGCGAACCTAGTACAGCCTTCTCTGCCTCAACATCATGAGGCGGCAAGTTCTCGCTATTCATCTTCGATCCCTTCCTCGACAATCACCTTGACCCTTGCTTCCGACCCAGGAGCTAAACTAACCGTTATTTCGTGGCTGCCCAGTTCATGCAAGGGCTGGCCTAAATTGACTTTCTTCCTATCTATTTCGAAATCCACAAGCTTAGAGAGTTCGGCCGCAATGATGGCACTGGTGATAGAGCCATGTAGACGCCCTTTAGCACCCGCCCGAGCCTTGAAATGCAATTCCTTGCCATCCAAACGCTGAATCACATCGCGCATGGCCTCTTGCTCACGGACATGACGCTCTGCCCTCTCCTTAGACGCCGTTTGGGCCGCCTTAATGGCCGACGGCGATGCTGGCAATGCTAACCCTCTGGGAAATAAGAAATTACGGGCATAGCCATCTGCCACCTCCCGTATCTCACCACGTTTACCCTTTGAGGAAACATCTTCCAAAAAGACGACTTTCATGTTACTGTCTCCAAAAATTATTGCTTAAAATATGGGTAAGCCGGTGCTGCTGCCACCTCTATTTTACAATCTAATGACCTCATATTTCTAACCATATCTACCCTAAAAGTCAGCTTCCGCCCATAGAGCCAGTAAACTCGGATTTTATTTCAGCCAGAACCCTCGGCTCACTCACAAGGTCGACAACCGTCATAGCCAGAGCCTTGGCGGCATCTAATACACCATCACTGGCAGTTTCTGAAGCCGCAGCACGAGCAAATTCCTCAGAATGCAATAAAGTGCCCGGGGACGCAATAGCAATGGTGGGATGAATAGCGGGTACCACCTGGCTGACATTGCCCATATCAGTGCTGCCCAAGCTATTAGGAGAATCCAGAGGCTCCACCTTACGTCCCAACGCTTCCAAATTATTGGCAAAAAGCTTAGCGAGCGTACTATTACCCTTCAGTGGCTCATAGAGCACATCCCCCCATCTGAATTCTAACCTTGCCCCAGTTGCCAATGCCGCTCCCTCTAAGCAACCCAACACCTTCCGTTTTAGCTCTTCAAGATATGCATTATCAGGAGCGCGAACCAATAACTTGGCAGCAGCATAAGCTGGTACCACGTTAGCAGCATAGCCACCATGCGTGATTATCCCGTGAATCCGAGCTTTGTCCTTAATATGCTGCCTCAAGGAGTTGATAGCATTGAAAGCCAAAATCATTGCCTCCAGGGCATTCACCCCCTGGTCAGGATATGCAGCAGCATGTGATGCCTTACCAAAGAACTCTATATCTAAACTGACACAAGCAAGCGCTTCACCAGTAGCCCTATTTCGTACGCCAGGATGCACCATCAAGGCTACATCAACTCCTTCAAATACACCAGCCCTCAACAAGCCAACCTTGCCACCATAAAGCTCCTCCGCCGGAGTCCCAAATACAACGACAGTGCCACCGCAGTTATCAGTAGCGACTCTGCTCGCCACGCCAGCACCTACAGCCGCGGCAGCGATCACGTTATGCCCACAAGCATGGCCTACGCCCGGAAGGGCATCATACTCCGCAAGCAAGGCAATGCACGGCCTCCCGCTGCCATAAAATGCCTTAAAGGCAGTGGCAAATCCACCACTCCCCACCTCTATCACAAAGCCATTATTGCGAAGGAAATCGGTCAACCATCCGATAGCCTTAATCTCCTCAAATCCGAGCTCAGGATTAGTATGAATCTTAAGGCTTAACTCGACCAGCTCACGGCGATAGCCATCCACCTGCTGGCAGGCTTTGGCCTTCAGATCAGCTTTCGACAGAGTTTTCTTAGGCATGTGGAACAAAGCCCTCGACAGACTGCAATTATACTCTAACTGCACACGGTGTTCTATAACCAAGTAAACTAAAGCGCTACAGGTCAGCCAAAACTCGCATAGCTTGACTTTCAAAAATACCGCAACTTATAATGACTCAACTTCACAAAAGGCTTTCAACGAAGTGCGAATTAATGTTGCGCAACTACTCAGAGCACCTATCGGTTCAAGTAGCAGCTACCAACTGGATGAGACTACTGGCAGAGAAGGGGCCAGACACGTAGAAGGCGAGGTAACAATCAGTCGTACCGGACGTGGTATTATGGTCAAAGCAACGATAACAGCCCACACAACAGGTATCTGCAGCCGCTGCCTCAATCCTGCAGATTCCACACTCAATCTCGATATAACGGAAGAATTCCTTCCTGGGGAGATTGTTTCTGCTGACGTGTCTCGGCAAGAAAATCTCGACACCTCGACTATCATCGATGAGAACAACGTACTAGATTTGAGTGAAGTGATCCGCCAATATACATTGCTAGCAGCACCCACCAAACCACTATGTATGCCAGAGTGTGCTGGGCTATGTCCTACCTGTGGTCACGACCTCAACAAGGGACCATGCGAATGCCCACCACAGATTAGTGTCAAACCGATAGTGGAAACAGGTACACTTCGGAAAGGAGAATAGTTTTAAATGGCACCACTGCCCAAAAAAAAATATCCAAAGGCTAGACAGGGTAAAAGACGCAGCCATCTGGGCGTAAAAGTCCCCGCGCTTGTGAATTGTCCACAGTGCCACAACCCCAAACTACCCCACCATGTATGTCCGACCTGTGGGAGTTACAATGGACGGGAAGTGATTGAGATAGCTGCCCCTAAGAAAAAACCCGCTTAGTTATAGTAGAGAAAAAGGTACTGCGACTAGCAGGTGAATTTAGTAGACATGGCGAAATCGTTGAGACACCCACAAAACTTGGGTTAGAGGAGGAAATATGGTTGAAGAGATAAAGGCTGCTTACGTTTTCCCGGGACAA
>VGOF01000044.1 GCA_016875975.1 Chloroflexota bacterium
TCTTGTTGATTGCTTTCCTCAATCGTTCGCTGCCGGCTTCCGGGGCAAAAGTGAGGGTAGTCTTGCGCCTCCAGGGCAACGATTCAATCAGTTTTATAGAGGATGTGTCTAAGCGAAGGCTGGGCAATGAGAGCATGAGATTGTCCCTCAGGCATGGGCCTGCCATACGGGATACCAGCTTATCGATATCATGGAAGTCGCCGCTGCTCAGAGAGACCAGCGATATCTCATTGTAGCCGCAGTTCCGCACCAACGCCTCCGCAGCTTCGACTACCTCATCATGCTCAAGCTCACGCACCGGTCGATATATCATGCCTGCCTGGCAGAAGCGGCATCCCCGTGTGCAGCCTCGCTGAATTTCGATTGCGCCGCGGTCGTGAACCACCTCGACATAAGGGACAACCGGATTGGTAACAGGCCGTGGTAGCCTGGCCACCATCTGCCTTTCTATGACCGGCTTGGCTTCGGAGGCTTTAGGATTGAATGAAGCCAGTGTGCCATCCTTGTGGTATTTAACCTGATAAAGACTGGGAACATAGATACCGGAGAGCCTGGCTGCCTGACGCAGCAATCGCCCCCTATCTCCCCTGTATTCGCGGAAGACATCCAGGAATTTCAAAATGGCTTCTTCCGCTTCGCCGATTAGGAAAAGGTCGATGAAGTCAGCCATAGGCTCAGGATTCAGGACACAACTGCCACCGGCGATTATCAGGGGATGTGAACTGTCTCGTTGGCTGCCGAAAACAGGGATTCGTGCCATGTCTAGCATGTTGAGCACGTTGGTATAGGTTAGCTCGTAGCCCAGGGAGAAGCCGACGATGTCGAAATCAGCCAGGGGTCTTTTCGTCTCCAGGCTGAAAAGCGGCAGGTTATGCTGGCGCAGCATAGACTCCATATCTACCCAGGGGGCATAGACCCTTTCTGCCAGCACATCGGGCTGACCGTTGAGTATACGGTAGAGGATGGGCAATGCCAGGTTGGACATGCCCACTTCATAAGTATCAGGAAAAGCCAGGGCAACGCGAATCGGCGTCTTATCCCAGTCTTTGACAATGCTGTTCCACTCCCCCCCAGTGTAGCGGGCAGGCCTGGTAACCTGGTACAGGATGTCTTCGATTGAAAGCATGATTGTTTGGAACCTGCAAATTATAGCTTTGCCCTTATTGGCTTTCAACCTACCAACAACCCCCTGCCCAGATTTCTTGGGCAGAACTCATAGACGGGGAAGGGAGAAGGGTGCCATATCACGGATTCGAGGCTCCGAAAGCCTGTTGATTAGAATAGCTCGGAGGCTTGTTTTTTAAGCCCAGCTCGGAAATCGGGGTGGGCAATGGCTATAAGCTCCTGTGCCCGTTCTCTCAGAGTTTTCTGGCGCAGATGGGCTATGCCGTATTCGGTGACCACATAATCAGTAAGGTTGCGGGGAATGGTGACTACCGTGCCCGGCTCGAACACTAAACACAGCCTGCCAAAATATCAATAGGGTATCGGCATTTAGTAGCAAGTGTGTGTTGGGAAGAAAAGGGGAAAGGTGATACAATAGCGACAATGTTTTGCCTGGGGATTTAAGATGATAGAGCAGATATTGCCTGACCTTTACCGCATGGAGATACCGCTGCCCAAGAACCCTCTGAAATCTTTGAACTCCTACTTGATAAAGGGCGATGGGCGATTTCTGATTATCGACACAGGCATGAACCGCGAGGAATGCCTGAATCCCATGATGTCTTACCTGAATGAGCTGGGCGTTGATTTGGACAAGACCGATTTCTATATCACCCATCTACACGCCGACCACCTGGGTTTGACGGCTACACTTGCCAGGGAGTCTTCCAAGGTGTACTTCAACTGGGCTGAGGCTGCATTTCTGACTTATGAGAAACAGGTGGCACACATCCAGGAGGTCTCGAAGTTTTACATACAGCACGGTTTCCCTACTGAGGAACTGGACCGAGCCTGGCGCAGCCATCCGGGCTATAAGTACAGCCCCAGGCAGGAGATAAAGTTCACCCCCGTGAAAGAGGGCGATGCCATAAACATCGGTGATTACTCCTTCCAGTGCATCCATACCCCAGGCCACACCCCAGGGCACATGTGCCTCTACGAGGCCAAGAAAAAGGTCTTTGTCTCCGGCGACCACATCCTGTTCGATATTACCCCCAACATTACGGTGTGGTTGCAGATGGACGATTCGTTACGCCATTATCTGGCAAGTCTGGAAAAGGTGTCATCGCTGGATGTCAGCCTGGTTTTACCCGGACATCGCAGCCTGTGGCATGAACACAAGCAGAGGATTGCGGAGCTGCAGGAGCATCACCGGAGCCGGCTCGACGAGGCGCTGATAGCGCTGAAAGATGGCGAAAAGAACGCCTGGCAGATAGCCCCGCACATAACCTGGGACATCGACTGCAAATCGTGGGAGGAATTCCCGACGCAGCAAAAATGGTTCGCCATTGGCGAGACCGTCGCCCACCTCCGCTACCTGGAGACAAGCGGAAGGGTACAACACAGAACACAGGACAATGGCATACTCTACGGGCTGGTCTGACTTCAGCCTCGACTTCATCTGGAGGCAACAGTAATGGATGTAATGGAAGCTATCAAAGGCAGACGCAGTATCAGGAAATATGGCGACAAGCCTGTAAATGATGAGACGCTGCAAATTCTGCTGGAAGCGGCACGCTGGGCACCATCCTGGGCTAATACCCAGTGCTGGAGGTTCGTCATCGTACGTGACAAGGAGACCAAGTCCAGGCTGGCAGACACGTTGAAAGGCACCAGGCCAGGCAGAGCCAACCCGGCTACCGAGGCGGTGCGGGGTGCGCCCGTGGTCATAGCCGCCTGTGCCGAGCGCGGGCTTTCGGGATACTACAAAGGCGAAGACGATATGAGCTTGCCAGCTACGGATAAAGGCGACTACTGGTACATGTTCGATGTGGCGCTGGCGGTGCACAATCTATCGCTGGCAGCACATGCGCTGGGGCTGGGAACAGTCCACACTGGATTAATGGACGCAGCGGCAGCAGGCAAAATACTGGGTCTGCCGCAGAATGTGACTCTGTTGGAGTTAGTTCCACTGGGCTGGCCTGATGAGCAGCCTGCACCACGCCCCAGGAAGGAAACTAGCGAATTCGTGTTCAACGAGAAGTATCCCTGATAATATGAGCAGGACCTTCAGATAAGCAAAGACAGCCATGAGAAACGGATATAGAGGCGACGATATAACACCGGTGCTGATACTGGTCATCCTCAATTTCCTGGTTTTTATCGGCATAAGGGTTGCTGACCTGATGGGACATAACCTGGTCTTTTTGCTGGGGTTCCAGCCGGCTGGTTTCATTGTTAGGCCATGGACGATTGTGACCAACCTCTTCACGCACTACGGTATCTGGCATATCTTGGCAAACATGATCACCCTGTATTTCTTCGGCAGATTTTTATGTGGGCTGGTGGGGAATTTACTTTTCTTCATAATCTATTTTGCAGGCGGGTTGCTGGGCAACGTGCTATTCATGGTCCTGGGCGATCCTTATAGCATAGCAATCGGCGCCTCTGGCGCGGTCTTTTCCCTGGGTGGTGCGCTGGCGGTGTTGACGCCGAGGCTGCGGGTTATCGTATTCCCCGTACCTGTGCCCATGCCCTTGTGGGTGGCAGTAATTGGAGGCTTCTTCCTTATGTCCTTCGTCCCCGGCATAGCCTGGCAAGGTCATCTCGGTGGCTTAATTGCTGGCCTACTAGCAGGGCTTATACTACGGCGCAGAATACGGACACCCTTCTCCTAAGCCCCATACCCCACCACTTCCTAAGTTGCAGGTTTCAAGTTGCAAGTCGCGTCGTGGACATCTCCAGCCACACGTTGTAGAATGCCACTAACAATATCGACTGTGACTTTAGCTCTCATGACCAGAAGGAGGTGACGTAATGAAGTCTGCGTTTTTGAGAATAACCATTTTATCAGCCATGCTGCTCCTCAGCCTCATGGGCATAGCTGCCTGCGCCAGCAAGGCTCCGCCCACTGCACAGCCTGGCGAGGCGGTGATTTCGCTATCCAGCCCTGCTTTCGCCGATGAAGCCACTATACCCGATAAGTACACCTGCAAGGGAGAAAACATCTCTCCGGCACTGAAGTGGGATAGGGTGCCCGAGGGGACTAAATCGCTTGCCCTGATTATGGACGACCCTGACGCTCCCATAGGGACCTTCACCCACTGGGTTATTTTCAACCTGCCGCCCGAGACCAAAGAGCTGACCGAGGCTGTGCCCAAGGAGGAGCGTTTGCCCAACGGGGCTTTGCATGGGAAAAACGGCATGATGCAGCTCGGCTATTTTGGCCCCTGCCCGCCTCCCGGCAAACCGCACCATTACGGCTTCGCCTTGTATGCGCTGGATACGAGACTAGATTTAGCCGCCGGCGCTTCAAAGGAGCAGGTACAAGAAGCTATGCAAGGCCATATCTTGGGACGAGGACAATTGACAGGGCTATATCAACGGTGAGCATAAGTTAAAAGTCAAAGGTCAGAGCGCCTGAGGCAACTTGGAACTTGCAGCTTACAGCCACCCCCATTGACATGTCAATACCTCGTATGGCAAAGTAGTCGCACAACTCTATTCAGGAGTGTGCGCCATGAGAAAGGTTGCCATCGTTGCCGATAGCACTTGCTGTCTTCCCAGGGAACTGGTGGAAAAGCACCATATCCGCATTGTTCCCCTGGAGATAATCTACGAGGACAAAAGCTACCGCGATGGCGTAGATATCACTCCTACCCAGATATACCAGATTATGCGCAAGAAAGAGAACCTGCCCACCACATCCACCGCAGCCGTTGGTGATTTCCTGGAAGCCTACCGAGAAGCCGGCAAGGAAGCCAAGAGCGTGCTCTGCATCACTTTAACCAGCTTGCAGAGCCAGACTTTCCAGGCGGCGGCAGCAGCAAGAGATATGGCTAAAGAAGAAATTCCTGGAACCACAGTGGAGGTCTTTGACAGCAGGGCAGTGGCGGGGTCTCTGGGATTCATCGTGCTGGCAGCGGCCAGGGCAGCCGAAGATGGCGCTGATTTGGCAAAATGCCTCGAGGCAGCGAAGAACGTGATGGAAAAGGTGAATTTCCTGGCCATGCTGGATACGCTATACTATCTGGCTAGGTTGGGACGTATCGCCAAAGCGGCAGCGTGGGCTGGCGCCATGTTGAACATGAAACCTATACTGGGTCACTCCCCGGCAGCGGGTGTAACCGAGCCTGTGGCTCGCCCTCGGACCAAGGTCAAAGCCATCGAGCGCATGCTGGAGATTATGGCAGAGAAAGTAGGCAACGCAAAAGTGCATGTCATGGTGCAGCACGCTGACGAACTGGATGATGCCAAGAAACTGCTGGACATGATTAAGTCAAGGTTTGACTGTGTGGAAAGCTACCTCACCGAATTCACGCCGGTGATGGGAGTCCATACCGGCCCTGGCTTGCTGGCCATAGGTTTCTATTGCGATTAAGACACAGAATCTCGTATGCCAGACAACGCTGCAGACGAAGAGCTGAGAAAGCTAAGGGCCATCACCGGAATCCACTACAGCATCGGGCCGAGCCTGGATTTGGTGGACATCTGCCGCATATCCATCAGGGGCCTGGTGGCAACCATAAATTGTGATGCCAGCGCCATCCTCCAGATTGAAAAAAAGAAGCTTAAGATTCTGGCTGAGAGAGGCTTCACGGCCAGGTTCGGCAAGATAGAAACGATTTCAAACCTGCCGGCCATTCAGCACATCCTGGATACCAAAGAACCCATCTTTTCCCTAGACGCAACAGGCAGCCTTGCCTCTGGTTGCACGCCTCGTGGGCACACTGTTGGTTCGCTGATATGTTCACCGATAATCATCAAGGATACGGTCAGGGGCTTCATCCATGTGAGCTCTGCCGAAAGGAATGCCTTCAGTCTGGAGAGCAGGGAATTCATAGGGCTGCTGGCAAGGGAGCTGTCCATAGCTATGGAGCGCTCGTTCCTCTATTCCAGTGCCCTGGACATCGCTATAAGGGACTGACTGACCGGATGTTATAACCGCAGGAAATTCGATGTTGATATCGTTGCTGAGATTGCCGCTGCCAAGCAACGGAACGATTCAGCGTCACTGCTGATGCTGGATATAGACTGGTTCAAAAAGTATAACGACTATCATGGGCATCCCAGGGGTGATGTATTGCTGAAGCAACTGGTTTCTCTATTGCGGTTCAATACAAGGCCATTTGACAAGACCTATCGCTATGGTGGCAAGGAGTTCGCTATCCTCCTTCTGGATACCGATAAAAAAGTCGCTGCCATGGTTGCCCAGAGGTTACGTGACACGGTCTGGCGAGAGAAATTCGAAGGTGCTGAAGTCAGTCAGCCAGAGAACAGGGTAACAGTCAGCATCGGCGTGGCCAGCTATCCGGAGGATTCCAGGAACGCAACGGAGCTGATAGCGTCCGCCGATTCCGCATTATACCAAGCCAAGAAAACGGGGAGGAATCGGATTTGGGTTTTCAATCAGTAAACGCTGAAATCTGCTACCAATTGACTACTAAATCAGTACCAAATCGCTATTCACTCTATCTTCGGACAAGTGTATAATCCAGTGGGAAATTCTGGCCGAAAAGAGGCTGACATGACATGCCTGCACTATTCTTGAGGACACGATGATATGAGATTACGTGAAAGAGCTTTAGTAATAATGGCTGCGATTATCATCGCATTCGTCGCCGCTTCCTATGCAATCTCCCAGGGCATACTGCTCCAGGGATTCGCCAGGGTGGAGCAGGAGCAAACAGGGACCAATGTACAGCGCGCCCTGAGTGCCCTGGGTATGGAAATATCCAACCTCGATGCAATCGCTCACGATTGGGCAGCCTGGGATGACAGCTATGCCTTTATGCATGACCGTAACCAGGAGTATCTGCGGGCTAATGTGGTTGATTCTACCTTCACCAGGTTGCGGTTGAACCTGATGCTCTACGCCGATACCACGGGACAGGTAGTCTTCGCCAGGGGTTTTGACTTCAATACTGAGCAGGAAATGCCCGTCAGTCAGGGTCTCCAAGAATACCTGGCTGAAAACGGAGCTTTGCTCCGCTTTCCCAATGAAGAAAGCGGCGTATCCGGCATTATTATGCTGCCTGAAGGCCCAATGCTGGCCGCCTCACGACCTATCCTCACCAGCCAGGGCGAGGGTCCGATACGGGGGACGCTGCTCACGGGGCGCTACCTCGACCCTCAAGAGACCAGGCGCATAGGCGATGTAACCCATCTATCTCTGAGCTTACACCAGCTCACTGGTTCTCCGCTGTCCCCCCAACTGCAGGCAGCGCGTTCGGCATTGCTTAAGGGCGAAACTACCTTTGTACAAGCGGCCAATGAAGATATCATCGGTGGCTATGGCTTGCTCCAGGACATAAACGGCAACCCTGCACTGATTCTCAAAATAGAACAACCCAGAGACATCTACCAGCAAGGCGTGGCCAGCGCTGGCTATCTTATCCTGACTATTACAGCAGTTGTCTTGCTCAGCGGCGTATCGGTTGTGTTCCTTGTGGAAAAGCTCGTACTGTCCAGATTAAGACAGCTTAATGCCAACGTCGCCGGGATAGGCAGCAGCGATACTTCAGCGCGTGTTTCAGTTGCCGGTAATGATGAGATATCCAGCCTGGCTGAATCTATCAACGGCATGTTGGAGAGGATAGAAAAATCGCAGGCTGCGTTGCGTGACTCAGAAGAAAGGTTCCGCGTGGCTGCGGAGAGCACAAGCGACCTTATCTGGGAGTGGAACGTTAAAGGCGGCACTGTGCTCTGGTTTGGCGATATAGACGGCATTCTGGGTTACCAGCCCGGTGAGTTCCCCAGGACATTAGAAGCATGGGAAAAGGCAATTCATCCCGACGACCACGACTGGGTGATGGAAGCTCTTCAAAGGGGGGCAGATGGGATTGCGCCGTACGATGTGAAGTACCGCGTATTGAGAAAAGACGGCAGCATTCACTACTGGACAGACCGCGGCACTGCAACCATCACGGACGAGGATGGACATGCCCAGGTCATGGTTGGCGCCTGTAGCGACGTCACCGCTCGTGAACTGGCAGTGGATGCGCTGCAGAGGTCTGAAGAACGTTATCGAACCGTCCTGGATGAAATGGAAGACAACTATTTCGAGGTTGACCTCGCCGGCAATATGACTTTCGCTAACGATGCTACATGTCGCACACTGGGCTACACGCACGAAGAACTGATGGAGATGAACTACCGTGTTTTCATCGCCGAGGAGCACAGGGAAACTCTTTATCATAGCTTCAACACCGTGTACCAGACCGGCAAGATGCTTAAAGGCGTCTCCTACGATATTGTCCGGAAAAATGGCAGCAGGGGCACCGGTGAGTTTGCGATTTCTCTGCGCAGAAACGAGAGGGGGGAAACCATCGGCTTCCGCGGGATAGGCCGTGATATAACAGAGCGCAAGAAGGCTGAAGAAGCCCTCCGCAGAAGTGAGCAAAAATACCAGGAGCTGGTGGAAGGCGCCAGCGTAGGCATAGGCACGGCCGATGCCCACGGCCTGATAACCTTCGTCAACCAAACACTGCGCCAGGCTCTGGGTTACAGCGAAGAGGAAATCGAGGGCAAGCCGGTCATGGATTTCGTGCATCCCGATGACAGGCCAAGAATGACAAGAGGATTTATTGATGTCGTCAGAGACGGCAAGACCAGGGACGACTTCGAGTTCAGGGCGATTCACAAGGACGGACATGCCGTACATTTCCAGTTGGGTGTGACGCAGCTCAAGGAAGGCGAGCAGACCACAGGCACCATCTCGGTGCTGACCGATGTCACAGAACGAGTCCGCGCTGAGGAGGAGAGGAAAGAGCTGGAGTTCAAGGCGCAGATGGCCAGCCGATTAGCTACCGTGGGAGAGATGGCAGCAGGCATCGCCCACGAGATAAACAACCCGCTCACCGGCGTCATCGGCTATGCCCAGTTCCTGATGCAGGAGGAGCTTCCCGACAGAG
>VGOF01000045.1 GCA_016875975.1 Chloroflexota bacterium
AAGCGTCGGATATGGTCCTTACCGATGACAATTTCGCTTCCATAGTCGCCTCAGTTGAAGAAGGCCGAATTGTATTCAGCAACATTCGCCGCTCTGTTTTCTACCTGTTAAGCACCAACATGGGCGAGCTTTTTGTCTGGATAGCAAGCATCTTAGCAGGCATCCCCCTTCCAGTGGTAGCTGTTCAAATTCTCTGGATAAACTTAGTCACCGATGGTGTATGCACCATACCTTTAGGTCTGGAACCTAAGCACAGTAATGTCCTTGAAGATCCTCCACGCCATCGAAAAGCCGGAATCGTCTATGCCGGGATGTTGCTCAGAATTGCATTCGTAGCCCTGTTTATGTCAATGGGGACTTTCTGGCTATTCAAATGGGAGCTACCGAAAGTCGGGCTGGAAGAAGCCCGGACTATCGCTTTCTGCATTCTGGTGGCTTTTCAGTGGTTCAACGCCCTGAACGCCCGCTCTGACAACCAGTCCGTTTACAAGCTGGGACTGCTTAGTAATCGATGGTTGATAGGCGGAATAGGAGTAGCTATTCTATTCCAGATGATGGTGGTCTATGTGCCTGTTTTCCAAACGTTGTTCTATACCGTGCCGCTTGGCCTTGAGGACTGGGGAATCATCATCCTGGTTGCAAGCAGCATCCACGTCGCCGAGGAACTGCGCAAGGCGATTGCTCCTCGAATTTTCCGCTGGGGAAAATAGAAAGCCCCATAACTGTTGGGTACCTGCCGGACAGTCATTAAAGGAGGCATAATATCATGGCCTGGTTAATTCTATCTCTGGCTATCCTTCTGGAAATCTGCGGTACCACCTGCATGAAACTATCGCAGGGCTTCACCAGGCTGGTGCCATCCATCTTGATATTCGTCTTCTACGCTCTTTCCTTCGTCTCTTTTACCTTTGCGCTGCGGCGCATAGACCTGAGCTTCGCCTATGCGGTGTGGGCCGGAATAGGCGTGCTGCTCATAGGAGCCATCGGCATTTTCTATTTTAAGGAACCTGTGTCTGCCCTCAAGATTGCCTCAATGGTGCTGATAGCGGTCGGGGTAGCAGGCTTGTATGGCAGCGACATTCTATTTCGCTAATCGCGCGGAACGGGCGGGGACGCCGCGCCTGCTGGCAATCAACATGCCCACCGCAATACCCAGCGCACCAACGAGCACTCCCACTACTAACACCTGAAGCGGACTCCAGCCACCTGCTTGTGGAGTTGGAGTCGGATATGGGTAGGGATATGGAGGTTGAGGATAGGCTGGCTGATAGGTAAAACGCGCCACGCGGCTAGCCCAAGCGCCCGTGGAGAACAGCCACATCTTCCAGGTATGTTGACCCGTTGGTTCTGAGGATTCGGGGTGGAACGGCCCGAAGGTCCAGGAGCCGGCACGGTTCAGGTGGTACCGATAGATGAGCCAGTGCGGGGAAAACCCGCTGCCAGGTGGATAGTACTCCGCCAGGTAGAAATATCCTGGAGAGCTTACCTGGACTATCAGGTAAAACGGCTCATCGCCAAACTTGGTTCTAACCTGCCCATCCTCACCAACAAAATAGGCGTTATGTATATAGGGAAGTGCCATCGAGGATGATGGCGGCGGATAGTAGGAACTGCTGCACTCAGACTTCACCCCGGCAGGCATCATAGGCTGCCCGCCTTCTTCCGGTGGGTTCCAGGATTGGTCAGGGTCGTTAGGTGGTTGCGGGTTTTGGGCAAAGGCTGTCCCCGCCAGAATTGCTATCGAGGCCAGTGCTAACATAGCAGCCAGAGCAACCAGTGCAATTCGATGTGTTCTCATCGGTCTCCTCCTTACAGGCATTTCTAAGTGAAAGAACGTACAAGTATGGGGAATGGTTTAGGATTGAGGCCTCTGTACCAATGGTTTAGCAGCTACAGCATCTTGAAAACCAGAGCGCTGCATAGTAGTATTGAGCCTGGGTCGTGCTAGACGGGGAACTAGCGGTGCCCTGTACCCGAGATCCGCTATAGCGGGGTTGAATTCCGATTTAGAGGTTCTTGTCTTTCAGGACTGCCCCAGTCAAGTGGCGTTGAGGGCTGGGTCTTGCGCGGCGGAGGGCTATGAACCCCGTCAGGTCCGGAAGGAAGCAGCGGTAAGTAGCTTTACTCCGGGTGCCGCAAGGCTACCTGGTCGGAGCTGGCTAACCGGCGTAAGCTGGAGGGCAAAATCGACGGTCGGTGCACGACCCATTATGAATAAAATGCGGGAGGCTGAACTATGGACTTATATCTAGCTGGCAAAACCGTTATCGTCACCGGCGGAGGTTCTAACATCGGCCGCTCCATTGTCCTGACTTTCGCCGCCGAAGGGGCAAATATCGTGATTGCTGATATGGACGCAGTTCAGGGCCAGAAAGTGGCCAGAGAAGCGGACGACTTAGGCGGCAAGGCCATAGCCATCAAAACCGATGTCACTAACCTTGAATCAGTGGCTGACATGGTAAAGAAGTCGCTGGATGAGTTCGGGAAGCTAGATGTCCTGGTCAATAACGTTGGTGGGACTATAGACCAGCTATTTATGGAAAAACCCAGAGCGGACATGGAAAAAGATGTCAAACTCAATTTCTGGGGCTTCATAAACACTACCAGGGCTGTGCTGGACCATATGACCGAGCAAAAATACGGCAAGATTATCAGCATCGGCTCCGACGCCGGCAAGATGGGCGAGTACAGGGAGGCTGTCTATGCCGGATGCAAAGGCGGCATTATTGCCATGTCCAAATCTCTGGCTCGGGAACTGGGACGATACGGTATAAACGTGAATGTCGTCTGCCCTGGCCTTACTGTCCCCGATAGTCCTGAACAAACTGGCGAGCTCAGCATGTGGAAAGGGCCTATGGCCCAGGCATTTACTCCCGAGCTCAGGGAGAAGGCAGCCAGGGCTTACCCCCTGCGACGTATAGGTAAGCCGGAAGATGTCGCCAGCATGGTTGTCTTCCTGGCATCGGATAGGGCAAGCTTCATAACGGGTCAGACCATCAGCGTTAGCGGTGGCTACACTATGATGTAAGGAGGCTATGTTAAATGAAGGCTATCGATACTCATGTCCATCCCAGCAATGCTGCTTTCGACCGAAAGCGCATGTGGGGGCCGGAGGTGACAGAGTACATCTCGAAATACTACGGCGTCGAGTACCAGGTGAAGACAGATGAAGAGATGGCACAGGATTTCAGGGAGCTGGACCTGAAGGCTATCCTCATAGGTTGGGACACGGAGAGCGTGACCGGATTTGACACCAGTAACACCAATGATGAAGTGGCCAGGCTAATTAAAAAGTTCCCTGATGTCTTTATCGGAGGCTGGGCCATGATCGACCCCTGGAAGGGAAAGGCAGCCATAAACGAATTAGAAAGGTGCGTGAAAAAGCTGGGACTGATGGGATTGAAATTCCAGGGTGCCCTCCAGGCTTTCTTCCCCAACGACAAGCGCTTCTACCCCCTCTACGAAAAGTGCGTGGAACTGAAGATACCCGTCTCCTTTCATACCGGCACCACCGGCGCCGGGGCTGGGATGCCTGGCGGCGGCGGCATACGATTGAAGTACACCCGGCCCATCTACATAGACGATGTGGCAGCAGACTTCCCTGAGCTGACCATTATTATGATTCACCCTGCCTGGCCCTGGTATGAGGAGCAAATCGCTGTCTTGCTCCACAAAGGCAACGTCTATGCCGACCTCTCCGGCTGGGCCCCGAAATACTTCCCCGAAGTCATCCGCAGAGAGGTCAACGGACGACTGCAGGATAAGTTCATGTATGGCTCTGACTATCCGGAGATCCCCCCAAAACGCTGGCTCCAGGAATTTGAAGGCGGCGGCTATAAGCCAGAGGTCATTGAGAAAGTGCTGTACAAGAACGCCCAGCGGATTCTTAAGCTGAAGATTTGATAGCGTGTTGTCATTCTGAGAAAGCGGAGCGACCGAAGAATCTCACCGGACTAGACTCACCAAGGCCTGTGAGACCCTTCGCTATCGCTCAGGGGGACAGAATGGATACTCAGGGGGACAGAAGGGATACTTAGGGTGATAGTTTATTGCCAAGGGCTATCAGGTGCCTACGAAAAGCATTGATTCTTCATCGCAAGTCAAACGTCTGCTGCGCCAGGCTGGTCTCAAGGCAAAAAAACGGCTGGGACAGCACTTCCTTGTTGACAGGTCCGTTTTGGGCAAAATCATCCATGCTGCTGAGCTTTCACCACAAGACACGGTGGTTGAAGTTGGCCCGGGGCTTGGTGTGCTGACATCCGCTCTGGCACAAAAAACTGGAAAGGTAATTGCGGTGGAACTTGATGCTGAGCTGGCTGAGCGTTTGAAAGAAAGGATGCTATCTCAGCCAAATGTCCAGGTGGTCAATGCTGATATACTAAAAGTCGATTTGCCCCATCTCATAGGGCCAGATACTTGCTACAAGGTTGTTGCCAACTTGCCCTACTATATCACCTCTCCTATCCTGCGCTATTTCATGGAAAACCAGATGAAGCCTTCGCTGATGGTGGTCATGGTGCAGAAAGAAGTGGCCGAGTCCATAGTGGCCCGCTCCGGGAAGATGTCTCTGCTAGCAGTGAGCCTACATGTTTATAGCAGGCCTATAGTCGTCGCCAGGGTGCCGGCGAGAAGCTTCTACCCCCAGCCTAAGGTGGACTCTGCCGTAGTACGTTTCGACATCCTGCCAGAGCCTGCAATCAAAGTGGCTGACATGGACGGCTTCTTCGATGTAGTCAGGCGTGGTTTCAGCGCACCTCGAAAACAGCTACGCAACTCGCTGGCGAATGGATACGGCGTGAAACCTGCCAAGATTGACCCGTTGTTAGAACACGCAAGGATAGAACCTCAGCGCAGGGCAGAGACGCTCAGCCTCGAAGAGTGGGGCAGGTTATACAAGTCAGTAGCAGCCGAAGAGGACATGGGCAAATGCTGAGTCTTCTGGCACCGGCCAAAATAAACCTGGTGCTCGAAGTGCTAGGCAAGCGGAACGACGGCTATCACGAAATACGAAGCCTGATGCAAACTGTCAGCTTGTGCGACGTGTTGTCTTTCAAATTAGCTGAAGGCGTTTCACTGGAATGCGACCAGCCCAGCCTACAGAACAAGGACAACCTGGTACTTCGCGCGGCTGAGTTGCTGCGGGAGGCTTGTGCCTGCAGTAAGGGAGTGAACATCAAACTGGAGAAACGAATCCCCCACGGTTCCGGCCTGGGCGGCGGCAGCAGCGATGCCGCAGTCACTTTATTGGCTCTCAACAAACTCTGGGCATTAGAGCTTAGTCTATCGGAGTTAGTTGCCCTCGGGATAAGGCTTGGCTCTGATGTCCCCTTTTTCTTTCATCGGGGCACTGCGCTGGTGGAAGGTAGAGGAGAAAGGGTGACGCCTGTATCTCAGTCCCTGCCACAATGGTTTGTCTTGCTCATCCCACCATTACCACGCCCCCCCCAGAAAACTAAGCAACTCTACTCCAGACTGAACAAGAGCCACTACACTAATGGCAGCCAGACGGCAAGGGCATTGGAAGCCCTGCCCGGCACCGGCCAGTTGCCCTCCTCCTTGCTATACAACGTCTTTGATGCCATAGCTCTTGAAGCTTTCCCCGGCCTGGAGGAATACTGGGGAATACTTGAGAGGATTGGTGCCACAAATATACACTTAGCCGGTTCAGGGCCGACTCTGTTCGCTGCGACGGCTATCGAGGCCAGGGCTGAGAAATGGCATCAACAGCTTCAAGAGCAAGGGCTTGAAAGCTACTGCATATCTACTTTAGACTCCCAGGTGGCATAGGTGACAGCAAAAGCCAAGTCGAGGTCGGCACAAGCCAGGAAATGGCTGGAGATTAGCGGCATCGTCCTGGCCATGTTAGCCCTTACAGCAGCCATCATCTGGTCCTTCCGGTTTATTGAAATGTACCTGGAGACTTCGCTTGAGGGATTCGCCTGGGCAGGCTACCTGATAGTTTTTGTCATTACCCTTCTCAGCAGTGCCACCATATTCATTCCGGCACCTAGCCTGGCAATAGTCATAGCAGCAGCTACACAGTGGAACCCTGCTATTGTGGCCATTGTAGCCAGCGTCGGTGACACTTTAGGTGAGTTCGTGGGCTATGCTGCCGGTTACTGGGGAACCAGGATAATCGTCACGCGCCATGTGGCTGCCTACGACAGGGCAGTAGATTGGATGCAACGGCATGGCATGTTTGCGATTTTCTTCTTCGCCCTGATACCCCTCATGTTCTTTGACCTGGTAGGTCTAGCAGCAGGGGCTCTCAGGGTCAAGCCCTGGAAATTCTTCCTCGCTTGCTGGGGGGGACGCATACCACGAGCTTTCTTCCTGGCCTATGTGGGCTACGGGATTCCCGGGTTAATCCGGTTATGGACCTCCTGAGCGCATGGAACGCACGAATTCCTCCTCCCCTTTCCTGGTCTTAATCACTCCGTCCAGCCTGGCTTCATGAAGCGCTTTCAGCACCTCGCCCACCTGGGGCCCTGCGCTGACTCCCATCTTGAGCAGGTCATCCCCGTTCAGCAGTGGCTTGACAGAAGACAGCTTGGTCAGATAAAGCTTCAGGTGTTTCTCAGCTATCGGCGACTCTGTGGCCACCAGGTTTGCTCTGATTGCTTGAGCAGAGTACGGTCGGAGAAAACGATAGACCTCGCTGGGTTTCAGTTTGGGATTGTCCAGCTCACAGAGCTTGGCTTTGAGCCGTACCGTATGCAGCACAGCTTCGGCCATGGTTCTGGGGAGATTGAAATAGGCGATGAACTGCCCGAGTTCGTTCTCATTAAACTCATGGACCAGCAAGCAGAGATAGATGGTGGCTAATGAAATCCGCTTGTAAAGGCGGCGAGTCCTGGCAAATTTCTGGCCCAGCCGGCTATTGCCTTTAAGAGAAGGATAGAGCTGCTTGAGCACTCCCAACTTCTCAGCACGTGCGAACACCTTTTCCGGCTCCGGTTCCTTCATCAGTATGTGGTACAGCTCGTGCCGTAAACGGTCGCCGCTGATGGTACCCAGCTTAGATACATCGCGGCGTAGCAATATCTCTGTATCCGCTTCCAGCCTGAAATCTAGTCTTTGCTCATAGCGGAGGGCGCGCAGGATACGGGTGGCATCGTCTACAAAGCTGTCAGGATGCAGGATGCGAATGAGCTTCTTCTCCAGGTCTTGTTTGCCCTGATACAGGTCAATCAAGTCGCCGAAGCGCTGTGGCATTAAGCAGATAGCCATAGCATTGATAGAGAAGTCTCTGCGGATTAGGTCGTCCACCAGACGGCCAGGCTCAACAATAGGCAAGGCGCCTGGTCGGCCATAGATTTCCCTGCGAGCAGTGGCCAGGTCGATGCTGAAATCAGGATAGCGGAGGTTGGCAGTGCCGAAGCGCGAGTGAACGGTCAACTTTCCCTGACTTTCATTCGCCAGCACATGAGCCAACCTGACGGCATCGCCTTCCACCACCAGGTCGATATCATAGTTCGGTCGCTTCAGGAACAGGTCCCGCACCACCCCACCAACTAAATATACCCCCATCCCCAGTTGGCTGGCCCTTTCCCCGGCTTCTTTGACCAGTTTCAAAATGGGTGGGGGTAGGTAACTCTCCAATTTCGGTCTGACATTTTCCGCCATCGCCCTTTCACTCCCTCTTCGCTTTGAAGATAGAGTATGTCCCCATGGCCTTGGCTACCAGCTTGCCATCGTTTTCTATCTCTGATTCCATCACGGCGATGGCCTGGCTCTTGTGTATGACCCTCGTGTTGCAGACGAGCGTGCCCGATGACACGGCGGCGAAGTAGGCCACTTTGATTTCCACGGTGGCACATATTTCGCCTTCGTTCAAACGGGAATAGAGAGCTGCGCCCATGCCAGTATCTGCCATGGAATAGACAACGCCACCGTGCAGGACGTTATGCGGGTTCATAAGTTTACCGTTCACCTCCAGGTCACATTGGCTGTGCCCGTCTGCAATCGTGGTAAAATGCAAGCCGATAAGCTCGGCAAAAGGATGAAGGCCTGGCTTGTTAAGAGGAAATTCCCTGAGCACGCATTACCTCCACATATGGAACTAGGAAGCATTCTACCTTGTGACGTATGTGGGGTCAATATGATGGCCCAAGTCATAAAGTTAAAAGCTAAAGGTCAAAAGTGAAAATGATAAGTCAAAAGTTGGCAGTCAGCAGTCGCCTGTTGCCTGTTGCCTCATGCCTGTGGGGTAATCGGCTCTTTTGCCCAAAAGCGGTCGTAGAGGAAAAGGCAAAAGTTGACCAGGGCAAGCACGATGAAGCCGGCCAGCCCGGTGACGCCGATGGTGAGGTCGTTTCCGCCAGCAACTACCATTAAAGCTAATCCCACGGTTGCATTTAGAGAACCATGGATTATGGCGGCGGCGATGACCGATTTGGCTTTCAGCCTGACGTAGCTGAAAATAGGCGACAGGAGCAGCGTGAAGACGGTCATCATGAAGACGCCGGCCACTGGATGTTGAGGATAGTTGTGCCCCAACAGGATGAGTGGGGCATGCCATATTCCCCAGATGACACCGATGAGGGCAGACGACCTCCAGAACCCCATGAAACCGAATTCCTTTTGCAGCAATCCTCGCCAGCCTAGTTCCTCCCCGAAACCAGCAACGGCATTGACAGTTATGCCGGCTATCAGCCCTTGGAGCAGCGAAATCCAGAAAGGATGTATGGGAAAAGCAGTCATCTGTTGTTCCATCTGCTGTAGTTGCTCCGGTGTGAGCGTCGATTTGAACCTCTCCATCAGTCCCGCCATTTGAGGCGAGAACTCCACTCCGGGCAACAGTAGACTTACCCCCAGGGTAGCAAAGGCTATGACCGGTGGAAGCAGCCAGGCTACCAGAAACCACCTGTTCAGCTTGAAGGAAATACCCAGCGGCTCTCTCAACGATTCTTTGTAGATGAACTTTTGCACCACAATGGCCATAATCATGGGCACAAACATATAAACAATGCTAACAACGAGCGTGCCTGGCATGACC
>VGOF01000046.1 GCA_016875975.1 Chloroflexota bacterium
TGTTTCATGAGTTCGTAACCTCCCTCATAATGAGAACCCTGTCTGGTGACAGGGCTCCATTAGAAATAACATCTCTGCGTAGAGCATAACTTTATCCCAAACTATTGTAGGTGTCAAGCTACACTATATTTTTGCCTCAGCCCTGGTTTCTCTATCTTGCCGGTGGGACTCCGTGGTACCTTGTCAAAGATGATACGCCTTGGTCTCTTGTACTTGGCCAAGTTCTGCTCGCAAAATGCAAAAATTTCCGCCTCGGTCAAGGTCTCCCCAGGTTTAGGATCGACAACAACAGCTACTATCTCTCCCAACCTCTCATCTGGAATGCCGATAACGGCCACATCATATATTTTAGGATGAAAATGCAATACTTCTTCTACCTCAACAGGATATATGTTTTCGCCACCGGTGATGATTATGTCCTTTTTCCTGTCAACGAGATAGATGAATCCATCTTCATCTTCTCGCGCCATATCTCCTGTATATAACCAGCCAGCCTTTATAGTCTTCGCAGTCTCATTTGGATTCTTGTAATATTCCTTCATTACTCCACCCCCTTTCACAAGCAGTTCACCCACCTCGCCCCTGGCCACGTCTGCGTCACTATCATCAACGATACGGGTTTCCCAGCCGACGCCTGCTTTGCCAATGGCTCCCACCTTATATTCATTCTCGATACCAAGGTGAACACATCCTGGGCCTGCGGCCTCAGTAAGTCCATAGTTGGTATCATACTGCATGCTTGGAAAATACTTTTTCCAACGCTGAACCAGCGCCGGGGGTACAGGTTGTGCGCCAATATGCATCAGGCGCCAACAGCTAAGGTCATAATCCTGCTCCTTGAGTTCTCCCTTATCCATGGCCACCAAGATATCATGAGCCCATGGCACCAGTAGCCACACAATTGTACCTCTTTCGCTGTGCACTGCCCCAAACACATTACGTGGGCTGACCTCTGTCAAAATCGTCGCCTTGCCACCCACGAGTAGACTGCCAAACCAATGCATCTTGGCACCGGCGTGATACAGGGGCGGAATAAGTATAAAGTTATCCTCGCGCGTCTGGTAGTGGTGTGCCTGCTCGGTTATGGCCGCGCATTCCATGCTTCTATGCGTCAGTAGTATAGGCTTTGGTGCCCCAGTAGTGCCAGATGTGAAATACAAGCCGCACTCATCATCTCCGTCTACTTGAATGTTTGCAGGAGATTTAGATGATTCGCTTATCATTTTGTCATAGCTTTGCATTCCAGCAGGCACATGCTCACCCACAAAAACATAGTACTGGATTGTTGGTAGTTGATTACGAACCTCTTGAACTCTCTCTGTGAATTCTTCGCTCAATATCATTGCCTTGGCCTCTGCGATGTCTGCACAATACCTGAAGTCCCTGCTAGTGAATCTGAAATTTAGAGGCACAGCCCAGGCGCCGGTTCTGATTATGCCAAAATAGACTTCCAGCCATTTAATGGAGTTCATCATCCAATGTATGACCCTATCGCCTTTACCAACACCTCGTTCCATTAATGCATTGGCAACTCTATTCCCGTTTTCATCCAGCTCTTTCCAGGTCACTTCTCGTCTCAATCCCTTGCTCGGCCTAAGCTCTATGAGTGCTGTATCATCAGGATACAACTGAGCATTTCTGGACAGCATCTCTGAAATAGTAGTCATTAGTACACTATCTCCTGTGGGAATGAAAATGTGGTCATGTCTTACTAATAGGTGATAAGACTAGGCAAAAAAGTAGCTACCTTTGGAAAAGCTATCAGTATGCCAACCATTATCAGTTCGGCTATAAGGAACGGCAATACACCCTTAAAGATCTTCGCTATGGGAACGTCCCTGGCAATACCCTTAATCACATACACATTTATCCCAACAGGTGGCGTAATGACCCCCATCTCAACTATCAATACAATTATCACGCCAAACCATATCGGGTCAAAGCCAAGAGCTATGATTGCTGGATAAAAGATAGGAATGGTCAGTGTAATCATAGCTAGTGAATCCATGAAGCAGCCACCTATCAAGTAGATAAAGACTATGACGGCCATCACAGCCATCGGAGGTAAAGGTAAAGCACTTACCCAGTCAGCTAAAATAAGCGGGATTTTTGATACTGCCATAAAGTGGCCAAAAACAGTAGCACCGGCAACAATGACCATAATCATGCAGGTTATACGCAGGGTATCCTTGACTGCAGTGAGGAATCCATCCCATGCTAGCTGTCGCCGTATCAAGCCAATAAGTAAAGCACCAGCAGCGCCAGCCCCTCCAGCTTGAGTCGGGCTGAACCAGCCCAGGAAAAGCCCGGTTATCACTAAAAGAAACAGCACCAGCATCTCGCCCATTCCAGAGATACCGTCCAATTTATCTCTCCAACTCGCTGTTGCGCCGGCAGGAGCAAGCGAAGGATTGCGACTACAGACGATAGTCACGGTGGCCACAAAAAGGCCTGCTAGGATTAACCCTGGGAAAACACCGGCTATAAAAAGCTTTCCGATGGATTGCTCCGTCATAATCCCGTACACCAGAAAAATGGTGCTGGGTGGAATGAGTATCCCCAAACTTCCAGCAGCAGCCACAGTCCCCGTAGCTAGTGTGTCATCATAGTTATATCTCTTCATCTCAGGCAAGGATACTCTTCCCATAGCGGCAGCACACGCATTAGTCGAACCGCAGATAGCAGCAAAACCAGCACACCCTGCAATGGTAGCCATAGCCAGACCACCACGTAATCTACCGAGCATCAAATAGCCAGCATCATACAGTCTCTTGCTCATACCTGCACCGGACGCAATACATCCCATGAATACAAACATAGGGATAACTGTAAGGGAATAGGAGGAGAAAACATAGAAGTAATCCCTCGCCAGAACATCAAGGCCTGCCCCGACTGAAACCAGATAGCTGAAACCTAGCAGCCCAACAAAGGCCATTGCAAAGCCGACCGGCATACGAAGCAAGAAAATGAACACCAGGACGACAATGCCGGCTATGCCTACAGCAGTTGGGTTCACTTCTTTATCCTGTAGGCCACTTCAATGCATTGGACAAGCAATACTAGAAAAACTGCGAGGTAGCAAAAGGCCATTCCATAGACAAAAGGAGACAACGGTATCCCCTGTGTCATAGAAACCTCACCTTTACTGTGGAGTGTATATCCGTATTCCAAGGTTTTCCAGGCGAGCAGGCCGAACAACAAAATTCCCAGAGAATAAATCACAACATCAACAACATTTCTGACCCTCTGCGGAATTCGTTCCTCGAAGAACTCTACCTCAATATGCCCGCGTATAGCCTGAGTGCGTGCTATAGCAAAGCCGATCGCCACCACGCCCAGTAGACCAACAACATCGATGCCACCAGGCACAGGCCACCGGAAGAACTTGGCGCCGATTATGTCAATGGCTATCAGGGCCAACATGAGCACCAAGGCCACACCAGCAATCCAATTAAGCCAGTTACTCAAAGAGTCTACGACACGCTTAAATGTATCTAGCTTGCTTGACATCTCACAAATCGTTTTCGGGGGTGCCCGAAAATCATCATTTCTTCAGACACCCCCGAAAGCCCAGCTTGTTAGCTAGGATTTACCTATGCCTTTTATTTATTTGACCAACTGCTCTTGCTTGGCCCACTCGACGCAGGACTCTTCTGACGGTGACTTTTCGGACCAATACTTTACCCGCTTGGCCAGGTATTTCTCGTATTCAGCCGCGGGCAGACCCTTAGCCGCCTTTTCCGTTATGTAAGCATCTATCAACGGTTGAGCAGCTTTGACCCACCTTGCCATCTCGTCCTTAGGCAATTGAATCAATTCCCTGCCTTCAAAACTTAGGAAATAATCAGCGCCAGACTTATCAGCATAAGTCCAGGCTCTACCATGTTTCTCTACCCACTCCTCGCTCACCTCATTAAAAACTTTCTTTATGTCACTAGGCAGGCTATCCCACTTAGACTTATTTATAACCACAAACATCGCAGTTGTATTACCTACGTCGTAACATGCAGTGACATATTTCACCACCTCAGCCTGTTTCCAGCCTTTCAGTACCTCTTGAGGAGCAAAGCTGCCATCTACTGAGCCTTTGGACATTAGCTCATAGGCCTCCCCTTGAGGTTTGCCAACACCTTTAGCACCAAGGGCATCCATTATCTTTACTCCTACGCCCGTACCTCTTATTAGCAAACCCTGAAGGTCCTCTAGCTTACGTACCGGCTTCTTGGTGGTAAAGACCACACCCGGGCCATGAGCGTGGAAATAAAGCACATGCACGTCATCATATTCCGCTGGCTTGAATTCCTGGTAGAAGTCATTGGCCACCTTGGTAGCTACCCAGCCATTGGGATAAGCATGAGGCAGGTCAATTATCTCGCTGGCAGGGAATCTGCCCATAGTGTACGATGGACAAGACATACCAATGTCAGAAATACCTTTGACTACCCCATCATATATACCGGGTGCCGGAGTCAACGTACCACCAGCATAATAAGTGATCTCCACTCTTCCTTTAGTACGTTCCTTCACCTCTGCACAAAACCGCTCAGCCAATATAGAATGCAAATTTGTCGGTGGGAAGAAGTTGCTGTACGTGAGCTTGATAGTCTCGGTTGGGGCTGGTGCAGCACAGGAACCAACCAACATTGCGGATACCAGCAGGATTGCGCAGACCACTAACCAGATTGATTGAAATCTCTTCATGAACTCCCTCCTTCAAAATTAAGATGCCGAATAATAGAAACGACTATCGACAGACGACAAACACAGGAAAAGCACAGGGAAAAGGCAAGACCCTTTGGATAGTGACCCCAGAGTTACTGCGTATGTGCCAGTAACTTAACCCGGAGTCACATTCGGTAGATGTATTTGTTGGCAGGCATAGATTTTCTTCTAGTAACTTACCTTATGTAAGGTAGAAGCCTAAAACAACAATGAACGATTTTATACTACACTCGAACCACTTGTCAATATAAACAGGAATCGCAAGCGATTAAGTGTTGCCAGCACATTTAATGACACTACATAGCACCACCAGACCTAGTTTGCAGGTTTCAAAATCAGTTTATTGGCGGCAGCAGCCTCAACCTGCGCACGTGTCCAGAGCATGGGATGATATTTAATATTGCGCCACAATTCAATCATATCATCATAGTGCTTACTATAGGGATGGCCGCTCTGGCCAGTGGTGTGAATTGCCACGCTACGTGTAAGGTCACCCAGGTCTACTATCATACGCATTGATGGCAGGTGGTCCACAGCAAAACTACCAGAGTGCACTGTCCACCGAGTATTGTTCACAGTGCCAGTGCAGCCACTTGTGGGATATGGGCCACGATTCACCATCTTCTCGATGAAGCTGACACCACTTCGTCCCAACGGATTACTGACAAATGTGGACGTATGCAGGTTGCCCCACCTCCATCTACTGCGGTCATTACCCAAAGTTGCCACGGCGTTATTGTAACCCTCTCGGAATGAACGCACTAAGATGTCATCCCTGGTTTCAACTACATCACTGGTACTGGCATCGTCCCACCAGGTATCATTTGGCTGTTCCATGAGAAGATATGCCGCCCACATTTCCCTGGCCCAACCCTCCAACTTGATTTGTTCGGGAAGTTGGTCCCCGAAAAGGTTATTTGCCAGCTGCATCCAGAACTCAGCATACAGGGCAGCTTGTGGGCTATCCATGTCAAACTGATAGTCCCACTTCATCAGCCAATCACGAGCCGCATTAAGTTCAGGCTCGTTGAAGCGCAATCGACCAAGGTAGGGAATCAACTCTTCGGCACTTATCAGCTTGTTATCACCCTGAAGTACCTGGAGAGTCTCGATGCTATGAGGTGCCAGCTTTTCCAATAGTTCAATAATCCGCTGGCCCCGATAACCATAGTCCCATTCCTGGCTAATAGCGTAGTTCTCCCCTTCGCCCAATTCGCTAGCCAACATATCATAATACTCCAAAGGGACAACTGCCTGGTTGGCGGTGGCAACGTATCCACGCTTGGGATTGAAAACGGTTGGCAATTTATCAAATGGTATGAAGCCCTGCCATTCAAATTCATTTGTCCATCCAGGAACAGGCAGAAGCCCGCTGTGATGTTTGGCACGAATGGGAATACGCCCAGGCGTCTGATAACCAACATTGCCTTTCACATCGGCATAAACAAAATTTTGTGATGGTACATCCCAATACTTCAATGCCTCGCGGAATTCTTCCCAGTTAGTCGCCTCATTAAGTCCTGTAACCGCCTTGAGTATAGTTCCGCTTTCCAGAGCTGTCCAATGCAATGCCATAGGGTCTTTATTATTGAACCCCTGTATTTCCCCAGTTTCCTTATCCACCTTGTTATCATTGATTATCGGCCCGAGATGGGTTTCGCGAACCTGAATGGTAACAGGACTTTGCCCATCACCAAAGTTTATGGTTTCCTGGCGAACCTTGATATCACGCCATGCGCCGTTCCACTCATACTGCAGCGGATTAGCCGGGTTTACTTTTATACGATACAAATCGAAGACGTCCGGATTAACATTGGTGACACCCCAGGCAATATGGCTATTATGACCGATAATCACACCAGGAGAAGACGATAACGCAAAGCCAGTGACATCGAAAGGAGGACTACCATCGATTGGCTTGCAATGCAGGCCAATCGCGTACCAGATTGAGGGCATTTGGATACCTAGGTGGGGATCGTTTGCCAATAGCGGCATACCGCTTTTCGTAGTATTGCCACCAATAACCCAATTATTGCTGCCGACAGCACGACCAGAACCAAAACCGAACCCAACATCTGGTAGTATGTCCTGCAAAACCGCGGTCTCCACTTTCGCATCGTCAATTGCATCGTTTACCCTCTCTGCTTGAGGAACATCAGTCATGCCGAGTTCATCCAGCTGAAGGATAGTGGGTTTTTTGCCAAATGGCCACGGAGGTGCCCATTTATCGGTCATCTCTTTTCCAGCCAATTCATACATCGTAGAGCGTTTTTCCTCACCGCTGTTGCTGGGCCCTAAATCCCATGCCATCACCTTTGCCCATGACAGGGAATCAGCCGGAGTCCACGGCTCGACCTTAATATCTATGCCAATCAGCCCTAATACTCCATATTCCAGGGCCAAGTGCTTGAGCTCACGGCTCATAATATAAGCGTTCACACCGTCAGCAAAGGCCTGTAAGTTGGACAGGCACTCGGCATCGTAACTCTCTGCTTCCTCCTCAGCCACGTGTCTCCAGCCAACGCTGCGTATAAAAATATCCGTAGGCATTAGGCTAGCTTTTTTACCGGTAAGCTCCTGAATTCTCCCGCTAGCGGTATGTCGCCAAAACTCCATCTGCCACCATCTATCTTGCGCTTGTACAAATCCCTGCGCAAAATACAGGTCGTACATATTTTGGGCATAGATGTGGGGGATGCCCCATTCATCACGAAATACTTCAACCGTGTCTCGTAACCCAGCTACACGCATTTCGCCATCATGTTGTGGCAGCGGACCCCAGGTCAAATCGTAGAAGAAATACCATCCCCCACCTACCAATAACACAACTAAAGCAAGCACCACCGCTAGGCAAGTCACCAGGACACGCTTCTTCTTATTCTCCTTAGCCATCGTTAACCTCCATTGTTCTATGTTCTACGCCAACTTGCATCACACTAATACGTAAGTCAGGTCGTTACCGCAAACATACCCAGTAGTCCCTTAAATGGTCCCGTGCTTGCTGTACCACCTTCTCCGTTCCTGTAAGGCCCAAGTCACCGATGAAGCGCTGAGGGATAGGCTCTACCTCCTCTATCTCAAACTTGAAATTTGCCAAACCAGCGATTAGGGCTAACCAGGCATAGGGTAGAATCTGCTCGTTATACCCCGATGCAATCAGGTCAACAACTCTGCCATCGCAAATCTCTGACAACTTTCGTACCTTCTCCCCAATTAAGCGAAGGCCTTTCAATGGCAAACCCAGACTCGTCAGTCCATCATCGAGATAGGGGTCGGAACCACCATTTCTCACGATAATCTGGGGCTGGAATTCCCGGGCCACAGGCTCTACTATTGACTCAAAAACAAGGCGGTATGAATCGTATCCCGCGTTTACTGGCATTGGGATGTTGATTGTGTAGCCTTCCCCCCGCCCAGAACCAATCTGTTGAACAAAACCCGTGCCCGGATAAATGGTCTTAGGGTCTTGATGGATATCGATAAACAAGACACGCGACTCGTTATAGAAATATTCACAGGTACCGTTGCCAGCATGGGCATCGGTATCCAGGACCAATATCCTCTCAAGTTTGTAATGTTGCAACAAGTACAGTCCGCAGAAAGCTACATCATTATAAAGGCAGAAACCCTCACCATATGAGTGCTTAGCATGATGCAACCCACCACCAACTGACACAACCTTGTCATAATGACCGGCTTGCACCATGTCACAGGCCATCTTGGCTTGACCGACTACCAACCGCGCAGCTTGCTCGATTTTGCCAGGTTTGCCCACCGGCAAATTATCCAAGCTGTGAAACCTGGAGAACTGACCCGGATAGGTCAACCCTAAGTTCGCAGCCCTGTAGTACTCCCTTGTAAACTCGATGTACTCCTTGCCGCAAATTAAGAGCAGGTCCTCTTCAGTAGCAGCATCTGCAGCAATAATCTTGTAGTTATCATTTTCCGGTAAACTGCCACGCAAGAACGCAGGGAACCGTATATAACGGTCGCCTCTGAAAGGGTGCCCCAGCCCGAAATCATACTCCTTCAACTCTTCTCGGCAAAGTATTCCAATCGCCATTTTCGTTCCTCTAGCGATTGTGCTTTCCGCACCGCACCAGGACGCACATATTACATTAGAGCTATGCAAATAA
>VGOF01000047.1 GCA_016875975.1 Chloroflexota bacterium
AAAATCAAGATTATCCCCTACACCGACTTCTGGGCACCAATCAAATACCCCTGGCATATATTCGATGTGGTCTCCTATTTCCTGAGCTCTGCCCAGCGCAACATCGCACCATCTGCTTCCATTTCCCAAAGCGCTACCATTGAGGGCAATGTCATCATAGGTGACAAGGTCAGAGTGTTCGAGAACGCCGTAATCAGAGGCCCGTCCTACATCGGCCCCAACACCATAATTGGCAACAATGCACTGGTGCGAGACCACAGCCACATCGGAGCCGACTGCGTCATCGGATTCTCCACCGAGGTCAAAGGGTCATACATCGGGGACGGCTGCTGGTTCCATTCCAGCTATGTCGGTGACTCCATCATCGGCAGAAACTGCTCCTTCGGCGCCGGCACAGTGCTGGCCAATTTCCGCTTCGATGAGCAGAACGTCTCAGTGCGCATCGGAAACGAGCTGGTCAACACGGGACGAGACAAGCTAGGCGCCATCATCGGCGATAATTGCAAGACCGGCATCAATGCCAGTGTCATGCCCGGCCTAAAAATAGGCCCCAACTCAGTTGTTGGCTCACATGTCTGTCTGGTGAAAGACCTGGAACCAGACAAGATGGTCCTGGCCGAACCACACTATCGCACTCTGTCCAACCGCATCACAGTGGACGAAGACAAGAAACGGGAACTGAAACAGAAACTAGCCGGCGACCATTATATTGATTCAGCGCCTTAATGGTGCTATATTCCACAAGTGGCATTATAGAACTGAGGAGGTGTAATCGTGAAAGCTGCAGTATGGCACGCCCAAAGGGACATGAAGCTGGAAGACATCCCGGAACCCACTATCGGACCTGAGGAGGTCAAGGTCAAAGTCAAGTATGCTGGAATCTGCCACACCGATGTATTCGAATATCTCTATGGCCCGGTAACCGTATTCAACCCCCCGCTGGCGCTGGGACACGAGTTCTGCGGCTTCATAGCCGAGGTGGGAAGCAAGGTCAAAGGACTCAAAGAAGGCGACCGTGTCACCGGCCTCCCCTACTACCCCTGCTGGAAATGTCACTACTGCAAGATGGGAGCCTGGAACATGTGCCTCGAACCCAAGGCGCATGCTATGCATATCAGTGGCGCCTTCGCCGAATATATACCACTCGATTACCGGGCAGTCTACAAACTGCCTGACAATGTGAGCATGGAAGAGGCAGCTACTGTTGAACCAACCTCGGTAGCACTCAGAGTGATGAGACGGCTGGGATTGAAAAAGGGCGAAACCGTGTTTATTGTGGGTGCCGGCCCTATCGGACTGTTGCTCGCAATGGTAGCCAAGCACATGGGTGCAGGCAGAATTATCGTCAGCGAGCCGCTGGAAATCCGCCGCCAAAAAGCCAAGGAAATGGGTGCCACCGACCTGGTAGACGCAGGGCCTTTAGCCGGGTTTGCGGTGCGCCAGCTTACTGATAACCTAGGAGCAGATATCGGCATAGACGCCGTGGGCAGCTCAGCCACGCTGGATATAGCCGCTGGCGGCACACGCAAGCTAGGACGTGTAGGCATAGTAGGCTTCTTCTACGAACCACACTATCCCCTGCCAGTGATGTTCGGCGCTATAGGTAATGAGCTGACATACATCGCCACATTAGGCTACTCCGGCGAGATGAAAGAGGTAGTTAAGCTCGTGGGCGAAGGGAAATTACACCCCGGCACTATCGTCAGCAAGACCATACCCTTCAAAGATATCATCGACTTCTTTGACAAGTTCGAGGACAACCGCGGAAAGTACCTGAAGATATTGGTTCAGATAAGCTGAGGACTGACATGAACCTGCCCGCCATGCTTAAAGAGAAGGCGACGACAATTGGGTCGAAGCCAGCCATCATCTACCAGGACCGTGCCATCACCTACAGCGAGCTGGAAGCCAGGGTGAACCGCTTTGCCCGTGCTCTGGCCGAATTGGGTGTTAAACACGATGACAAAGTTGCCATCATGCTTAACAACTGCCCTGAGTTCGTGGTAGCTTATTTCGCCTGTGCCTGGCTGGGGGCAGTGGCTGTTCCCGTCAACATCTTCTACAAAGAGCGAGAGTTGGAATACCTGCTCCGCGATAGCGACGCTGTGACACTGATTACCAACCCGCTGTTCGCCGAATTCTACACCAAAATCCAGAATAAGCCCACGCAATTCAAATGGCTTATCGTCAATGGCAAATACAACGAGGGGTTGGAGTTCTCCAAGCTGGAAGAGAAAGCCTCTTCAAAACCGCTGGAACCGTTGGGAGACGAAAGCAGCATAGCAGAGATACTATACACCTCCGGCACCACCGGCGAACCCAAGGGCACCATGCTAACGCAAGGCAACCTGCTATTCCACGCTAACGCCATAATACAGGTATTAGAGATGGATGATAACGACCGCGCCTTGCTGGTGGTCCCCATGTTCCATGGTTTCGGCATAACCGTCATGCTCTGCGCCTTCGCTACCGGCTCCACTTTTGTCCTGCTCGACCCCTTCAACCCTGCAGAAGTCTTCGAGGCCATTCAGAAACATAAGGTCACTTTCCTGCCCATGGTGGTTGCCATGTATTTCATGCTCTTGATGCATCCTGACCGCTCCAAGTACGACCTATCTTCGCTGCGCATTGGCATCTCCGGCGCTTCAGCCATGCCTGCGCAACTGATGAAAGACTGCTCCGAAGCCTTCAAAATCAAGATACTGGAAGCCTGGGGCCTGACAGAATGCTCCGCATCGGCCACCATGCAGCGTATGACCATGCCCTATAAAGAAGGCAGCGTGGGACTGGCACACCCCGGAGTGAAGGTCGGCGTCATGGATGACCAGGGCAACCTGCTCGGCCCAAGGCAGGTCGGGGAGTTGGTGATACAAGGCCCTCTAGTGATGAAAGGCTACTACAAAAAGCCCAAGGAGACAGGAGAGGCGCTACATGACGGCTGGCTACACTCCGGCGACATGGGCTACTACGACGAGGAAGGTTATTTCTTTATGGTCGACCGCAAGAAAGAGCTTATCAACGTAGGCGGCGAAAAGGTCTTCCCCAGAGAAGTTGAAGAGCTTCTATACAAGCATCCCGCCGTAGCCGATGCTGTGCTGCTGCCCAAGCAAGATGCCCGTCTGGGGGAAATCCCCGTGGCAATAATCGTGCCCAAGCCTGGCGCTTCGACCACCGAAAAAGAGATGGTTGACTACCTCTCCAGGCAGGTGGCCCGGTTCAAGTTGCCGCGAAAAGTCATCTTCCTCGATACCGTTCCACGCAGCCCCATCGGCAAGATACTGAAAAAAGAACTGGTGAAAATGCTCGCCGCAGGCGAGATAGGATAACGTCTCTTAAGCATAAATCAAGAGGAGGAGGAATCGAAATGGCTAAGGTAAACACTGCTTTGGGCGCAATAGATGCCACAGACCTGGGACCAACGCTAATACACGAACACCTGGTGCTGGGTTACCCGGGCTACGATGCCGACGCCCTGTGCACACCATACAACAAGGATGAACTGGTCAAAACCTGCGCCGAGGCATTGGATGAGGCCAAGAAATACGGCCTAAAAACAGTGGTGGATGCCACACCTAACGACCTGGGCCGTCGTGTGGAGTTGGACAAAGCAGTCTCTGAAAAGACCGGCATAAACATCATCTGCTCCACAGGTATGTACATGGAAGCCGAAGGGCAACCCGCTTACTTGAAATTCCGCGGCCAGCTGTTGGACATCCAGGCCGAGCTGTACGATACTTTCATGCACGAGATAACTGTGGGCATCGGCAAGTCAGGCGTCAAAGCCGGTGTCATCAAGGTGGCCACAGGCCACGGTTGCATCAGCCCTTATGAAGAGAAGGTGCTGAAAGCCGCCGCCAAAGCCCAGAAGGCAACAGGTGTGCCCATTATCACCCACACGCAATCAGGTACCATGGGCGTGGAACAAGCCACATTGCTCATAGGAGAGGAAGCTGACCCCAAGAAAATAATGATCGGTCACATGTGCTGCAGTTCCAACCTGGAATATCACCTGGCAGTGCTGAGTAAAGGCGTCAGCATCGGCCTCGACCGCTTTGGCATAGAGTTCCTGTACCCCGATAACCTGCGCAAAGCCACGCTCGTTGGCTTACTGGCTATCGGCTATGCCGACTACATCATGCTGTCCCACGACCACATTGCAAACTGGCTGGGCCGCCCCTTCGAGCTACCCGACTTCGTACAGGCAATGTTGGCCAACTGGTCCTACAGCCATGTCTTCAAAAACATCATCCCCGAGGTCAAAAAGACGGGTGTCACCGAGGAACAGGTTAACAAGATGCTGGTGAACAACCCCAAGCGCCTTTTCGGTGGCTAAGCCCACGTAAAAACAATACACTCATCCCTATGCCAAAGGCTAGCAAAATAAAACCCCTCCCCAGGCACGTAGCCATCATCATGGACGGCAACGGCCGCTGGGCACAAAAGCGCGGACTGCCCCGCCTCGAAGGTCACAAGCAAGGAGGCCTCAACGCCAGGCGCGTCGTGGAAACGTTCCTGGAATACAGAGTCCCCTACCTGACACTTTATGCCTTTTCTACCGAGAATTGGAATCGCCCTAAAGAAGAGGTTCAAGGGCTGTTCAGGCTGTTGGAAGAGAAACTCGATGAAGGAGACGAGGTCGCCAGGGAAAAGAAGATCAGGGTACGCCATCTGGGCAACTTAGAGGGACTGCCACAGAAGATTCAGAAGCGGATAAGAGAAGCTGTAGAGCAAACCAAGAACAATACAGGCATGACTCTTTGCCTGGCCTTCAACTACGGAGGCCGGGACGAAATAGTCCAGGCAGCACGGCGTATGGTGAGCGACAAATTAAATGTCAAAAAAATAAATGAAACCACCTTCAGCAAGTACCTGTATAGTGAGGACATTCCTGACCCCGACCTCATCATACGCACCGGCGGCGAGATGAGGCTCAGCAACTTCCTCACCTGGCAATCAGCCTACGCTGAAATCTACTTCACCCCTGTACTCTGGCCCGATTTCGACAAGAAAGAAATAGAAAAGGCATTGGCTACCTATAGCAAGCGCCAGCGCCGCTTCGGCCACGTGGAACCTGGCTAAAATTTCTTCTGCGCTTAAGAAGCGCTACCCATATAGACATTCCACGGGTGGTAGAGGATAATTTGTGATTAAGGAGGAGATGATGACCATGGACAAAGCCTACGACCTGGAATCAGTCAAACTGCCAAGCCTCACCGGTGGACAGCTTAAATTCTTCGCCGGGGCACTGGAAAATCCCGCCATGCGCGGGATTTTGCTGCCATCGCTGCTGAAGTCAGGCGGCTTCGATAAGTTCCGAAAGATGGCAGTGGACGAACCGCCTACATTCTTGCCCCTGGCATTTACCGCTAAAACCGCAAAGGAAACGCCTGATATCCAGACACTGAATAAGATAGCTGGGACGAAAGCTAAGGGCATTCCTTACCAGACAGCAAGAGACTACGCCGAAGCCTATCGCACAGGCAAGACCACGCCCGTGGAAGTGACAAGGAAAATCCTGGACGCCATCAAGGAAAGCGACAATAGCACCCCACCCCTGCGCGCCTTCATAGCCGTAAATGAGAAAAACGTCATAGAGCAAGCAGAAGCTTCTGCCAAGAGATGGAAATCAGGAAAACCAATCAGCCCACTCGATGGCGTTCCCGTTGCGGTGAAGGACGAGGTTGACATGGTTCCCTACCCCACCACCGTGGGCACCACCTTCCTGGGTAAAGCACCAGCAAAAGAGGATTCCACCGTGGTAGCGCGGCTACGAGCAGCAGGAGCTTTGTTAATTGGCAAAGCCAACATGCACGAAATCGGCATCAACCCCAACGGTCTTAACGTGCATTACGGACACGTACGCAATCCGCATGACCTCAAGCATGATTCGGGCGGCAGCTCCAGCGGTCCTGCGGCGGCTGTGGCAGCCGGCTTTTGCCCCGTGTCCATCGGAGCAGATGGCGGCGGCTCCATCCGCATACCTTCTGCTCACTGCGGCATAGTTGGGCTAAAACCGACCTTCGGACGGGTAAGCGAATTCGGTGCCGCCCCTCTGTGCTGGAGCGTAGCACATCTTGGTCCAATAGGAGCCAGCGTGGAAGACATAGCACTGGCCTATGCTGCAATTGCCGGCCCCGACAGCAAAGACCCCAACTCTCAGCACCAGCCAGCAGTCACGCTTAACGGCTGGAACAAAGCCGACCTCAGCGGCCTTACCCTGGGCATATACCGCCCCTGGTTCAATCACGCATCGGCTTCAGTGGTAGCAACTTGCCAAGCGATGGTGGATAAATTAGTCAAGGCAGGGGCCAAGATAAAGGAAATCACCATCCCCGGGCTGGATGCCATGCGCATGGCACATGTGGTCACTATCCTCGCCGAGATGGTAACCAGCATGGACAATTTTCCCCAGAACCGCGGCGACTTCGCCGCCAGCGTAAGAATCAATTTGGTTCTGGGCAGGGCATTCACCGCAGAGGACTATGTGAAGGCACAGCGCCTGCGCACCCGCGCCATAGCCACTTTCAATCAAGCACTCAAGGGTGTGGATGCCATTATCACGCCGGCGGCAGCTATGACCGCCCCGCTGATACCGGGAACTGCCGAACCTATCGATTGGTCTGACCTTTCCAGCACCACGGAGGTCATGCGCTTCGCCTTTTCGGGCAACCTGGCGGGCTTGCCCGCTATCAGCTTCCCAGCCGGCTACGACGAAAAAGGCTTACCTATCGGCATGCAGGCTATGGGACAACACTGGGAAGAGCATGTATTGCTACGCATAGCTTATGCAGCAGAGCAGGTGATGGAACGGAAAAAACCTGTCTTGCACTTCAAAATACTCAAATAACATGGGCGGTGCACGCTGAGTGAAACATTATTTGACAGCCTCGCCACCCAGTTACTCCATCCCCCACAGAATGATATAATCTAGCATATCCCTATTGTCCGATTCTATAAAGAGAGAGGAGGTCTAATCATGCATCGTAGCGCAAGGGCACTCATAGCAGTCATGGCCGTGTTGGTGACACTGGGAATAGTCATGCTGGCTTGCGCATCAGCACCAGCCGGCAACGAAATTCAAGCTAAAGCAGGCCAGGAGTTTACCATCACCATCGAGTCCAATCCCACCACCGGTTACCAGTGGGAGCTGGCTCAGACGCCAAACGAAGCCATCGTCAAATTCGTTAAATCGGACTACGAGGCTCCCCAGAACGGACGCCCTGGCCAGGGAGGAGAGGAAGTCTGGACTTTCAAAGCCGTGGGCAAGGGCACCGCACAGATATCTATGAGATACGTGCGCTCCTGGGAAAAAGACCAGCCACCCGCTAAGACACAAACCTACACCGTGGTAGTCAAATAAGATAACAACATAAAAATCAACTATTTCTGCTGCCCGTATTGAAACAGGGGGCTTGGCGACCTGTGTGCTTGCATACCCGCTAGCTTCCAGCAGCACAACATCGAAAGGAGACAGGTAAATGACCCAGAACAACGCAGTGCTATTCCAAAAAGAGGGCAACATGGCCATTATTACACTCAACCGACCCGAGTCAATGAACGCCTTCAGCGGCAGCATACGCAGGGGATTAGGTGAAGCTTTGAACAAGCTAACCGACCCCGAAATCCGCGTTGCCATACTCACCGGAGCGGGGGACCGTGCCTTCTGTGCCGGAATCGACCTGAAAATGGTCACCACAGGCAAGGATATCGAAGGCCTGATGCCTGACCATCCCATCCGCTCTGATCTGGAGCCAGTGCAACAAATCAGCGCCTTCTACGGCCAATTCGAATCTCTGCCAATACCCGTTATCGCCGCCATCAATGGTTACTGCTTCGGTATGGGCATGCAGTTGACGCTAGTCTGCGATATTCGAATATGCTCCGAAAACGCCGTATTCAGCATGCCAGAATTGCAGTTAGGAACCTTGCCTGATTGCGGCGGCACTCAGCGCCTGCCCAGACTCGTCGGCATCGGAAAGGCCAAGGAACTAATATACACCGGACGCAGGATAGATGCCGCCGAAGCATTGCGTATAGGACTGGTGCAACATGTCTATCCCAAAGACAAGCTCATGGAGGAAGCCATGAAACTTGCCAGCGAGATCGCCAATGCCAATCCTGCCCTATCACAGGGCGCCAAAAGAGTACTCAATGCTGCCATGTCCTATCCCCTGGAGATGGGGATGCACTATGAGAATATCAACGTCATCACTACTCGCCAGGACCTGAGAAAAGGTGCAGTAGTACTTCTGCCCAAAGCCAAACAAGCATAAATAGATACATACCGGCATCCGTTGCGCGCCGCCCCTTTATCGGAGCGGCGCTTTCATTTTCTTGACAAGCTTTCCTCTAGCTGTTATTATTACAACTATGTTGATTATAATAGTCAACATTACTAGGGAGAAAGAGGGTGCCTAGATGAAGCTATCGACGCGTAGCAGGTATGGAATGAGGGCATTACTGGAACTCGGCATGCACTATGGGGAAGGCCCAGTGCTCATCAAGGATGTGGCGGCCAGGCAACAGGTATCCCAGTATTATCTGGAGCAGATTGTCCTGCAGCTCAGGACCGCTGGCATGGTGAGAAGCCTGCGCGGGGCTAAGGGCGGTATTGCCCTGGCCAAATCACCGCGCGAAATAAGGTTAAGCGACGCCCTGGTCGCACTAGGAGGCATGGAGTCATGCCCAGTAGAGTGTGTTGACGATGCAGATGTATGTGCCCGTTCTAATACCTGTGCCATGCGTGATGTGTGGACGGAGGTTAAGGAGTCGATGGCTCACGTCCTGGAGTCCAAAACGCTTCAGGACCTGGTCGAAATGC
>VGOF01000048.1 GCA_016875975.1 Chloroflexota bacterium
GAAACGGCTACGACATCATGGTAGGCACTAGAACCGGAGCCGGCAACGGTGATATTCTCACTTACAGAGCTGTGGGCATAGGCAACTGGGCATCCCAGGGGTTTGTCGGCGATGTCCTCACAGCCAGGTTCTCGCCCAATTACACCACGGATGCCAGCATGGTAATCGTTGCCTCTAGCGCCACTGGCACCACTATTAACCTGGGCATTCATGACACCGCTGTCAACACCACCAACTGGGGCACCTGGGGCCCGGTTGAAGTGACCACCGGAGGCACCAGCACTTCACCAACCGCAGCCAACGTCATAGGTGCCGACCTGGAACTCCCCATGGGCTTCTCGGGCCAAGCTCCTTCCCTGCGCCGCTTCTACGTCAGCACCGATGCCCCGGTACCCAATGCCGGAATCTACCGCTTCGATGACACTGTAGGCTACTGGCTCATGCCTGCTTTACCCACCAAGCGGATTGCCAGCATTGCCTATTTCGGCACCTACGCCTCGGGCAAACTACTGGCTGGAGAGGTCACAGGCAACCCAAACTCAGCGCAGGTCAATACCTGGTTCACCGATGCCCCCACCACCAGCCCTGTGCCCTGCTGGTATCAGACGCTCAAACCCCCCACAGGAGCCGCTGGTATCGATGGCTGCACCGGCTCAGGCTATGGAAACGCCAAAGTGGCATGGTCAGCCGACGGCTCAGTTGCCTATGCCGCTACCGCCGGTAGCCTTAACCTGATTCCCGGCCCCAACTGGCACACCCCATACCTCGCAGGAGAGGACTTCGATGAATCGGCCTTTTCCCTCAGCCGGGATAACGGCCAACTCTGGAACCAGCTAAGCCTGATAGATACCGAAATCAGTTTCCTCTCAGATGTTGCCGCTTCGGCCAATTCTGATACCCTGTATCTGGCATCCATCAACAGCCGTGCTGGCTGTAGCGGCTTTGACAGCTTGTGGCGAAGCTACGGCCAGTCCACCTACAAAACATGGGAACGCGTGCTATGTCTGTCCACCGCTACCAACTACACGATAGTCAGGATGGACCAGGCTGAACCACAGTCTGTTTTCCTGGGCATCCGCTCCACCGCTAACCTGTTTGAATCGAGAGATGGTGGCCAAAGCTGGCGAAACATCCTTCCCGGCGCCAACATAACCGACTTCGCAGTCTCGCAGGGCAAGACAGGACTACAGATACACGTGCTAGATAACAACTATGTGCGCAGGGGTGAAAGCACCCCCCAAGCCTGGCAATGGGCACAAAAAGTAGACACCTACCTGAGGGCAGGACATTCCATAAACACTTCGCTCAACGGCATCATCACGGTAGGCGATGCTGGCGAAGGCAGGGTCGCATTCTCGACAGACAATGGCAACCAGTTTACCAGCCTTCCCGCTGTGCCAGTGCCCGGCAACATTCACGCCGTCGCCGACCCAAGAATCACGAACTACGTCGTCATTTATGCCGGCAGCGACAGCGCCACTGGCGGCATCTATGCCTGGGTAGTTGGCCCTAGTCAAGATTGGACAGAAATGGGTGCACCACAGCGAGGCATCTACGGGCTGGCCCAAGGCGGAACGCTCTACGGTACCTGGTCAACAGGCGGAAATAGCGGAGCCAACCGCACGCTAAACCCCGAATCTCTCGAGGTTACCTTCGTAGAATGGGATAACCTGACCGCTGGCCTGCCCGCCAGCGTGGTCTTCACCAGAGAGCCGTCATCACTGAAGATATCAGGAAGTGTTGACCTCTGGGCCATCGATAACCGGCCCTACACAGCTAATACCGGCAGACTCTGGGTTTTCTACGATTGCTTCGGCGTTGGCCCTCAAATTACAGCGCCGCCAAACCGGGAACTGCTCCTGTCAGCCCCCACCCTGATAGCGCCGGCAGCCAACTCCATCATACCTGTAGACCAGGACAAAGGCAGCACCGCCGACATTGTATTCAGATGGAGACATCCTACCCAAGCACGAAAATATGAGCTACTGGTGGCCAAAGACAAAGAGTTCAGCCAACTGGTTACTCAGCAGTCCATAATCCCAGACAGCCCGCTCATGCCCACCTGGACGCTATCCGCCAGGGAGATAGCGCTGGAACCGGGCGCTACCTACCATTGGAAAGTGCGAGTCACGCGCGATGCCACCAGCGAACCTGCCGAAGGTCAGTGGTCACAGATAATGTCCTTCTCTATAGCTGCAGCGCCGGAGAAGCAGCCTGCAACCCCGGGCCCCGGCCTGCTCACACCAGCCAATGGCGACACCAAGGTTAACCAGTTTCCATCCTTTACCTGGCAACCAGTGAAAGATGCCCGCCAATATGAACTTACCCTGGCCAGAGACAAGACCCTGGAGCAAATAGTCATCCGCGCCAGGATTCCCACCACAAGCTTCCAATATGATACGGCGCTGGAGCCGGGCATCACCTACTTCTGGCAGGTCAGGGCGGTTGAACCCTTCATCAGCCGGCCAAGTCCCCTCTTTAGCTTCACAGTGTCACCGGAACCTGCTAAACAACAGCAAAAGACCAAAGGCATACCGCAGACAGCAAACATAGTTACCCTGCTCTGGGTAGCCATACCACTCCTCATAATAATAATTGCCCTCATCTGGGTCATCGCAGCACGAAGCCGCCCGTACTAATAATGCCCTCCATCAGACGCCATTCTCCAACGAGAGCCAAGATGAAAAGACATCGCACGTAGCACGGGGCTTCAGCCCCGCTTGGAGCAGCGCAGTTACAGGACTTCAGGCCTATCCGTCAAGAGACATAAACTAGCGACGACAATTAGAGGTTTCTTCCTTCTCGTGCCTTGCGTCTAGCTTCTCGCCTATTGGCTGTTGCCTCACGCCTGTTGCCTCTTACACTTGCAACTATCATTTTTGCTTTCCACCCTCAATATAGCCTACAATTAGCCACGCGAAGGGGGCGTGGAACGAAGGACAAAAATGACAGGAGATGAACGACTAATGGCCAACGATGGTTTTGACAAATTCAAGGGCTCCCATGATTATGTAACCTCCGAACCACTGAGAAACGCCGTAAACGTTTCCATAGCGCTAGGACGACCGCTGCTTGTCCGCGGTGAGCCAGGCACCGGCAAGACGCTTCTGGCACACAGCATCGCCAGGGGCTTAAACAAGAACCTCATCGTATGGAATATAAAATCCACCACCAAAGCCCAGGAAGGCCTTTACGTTTATGACACAGTGCAAAGGTTGAACGACAGCCGCTTCGGCGATAAAGACGTCTCTGACATCAAGCATTACATTAAACTTGGCAAACTAGGACAGGCTTTCACCGCCAAAGAACAGGATGTCCTGCTAATCGACGAAATAGACAAGGCAGACCTGGAGTTCCCCAATGACCTGCTCAACGAGCTTGACGAGATGAGCTTCTACATACCGGAGACCAACGAAACCTTCAAGGCAATCCATCGTCCTATAGTCATCATCACCAGCAACGCCGAGAAAGAACTGCCCGACGCTTTCCTCCGACGCTGCATCTTCCACTACATCGAGTTCCCCGACCCATCCCTGATGGAGGAAATAGTCAGAGTGCATTACCCGGACCTCAAGAAAAGCCTGCTGGAACAGGCAATGTCCGCCTTCTATTCCCTGCGCCAGATAGACCAGTTCCGCAAGAAACCCTCAACCAGCGAGCTGATAGATTGGATTCACGCCGTCCTGGCCAGCGGCATTGGCAGCATAGACCCGGCGAAAGAGTTGCCATTCCTCAGCACCCTTATCAAGAAGGAATCGGACTACAACCTCTTCATGACCACCTACGCCAGGAGACGGCAGACCAAAGTATCAGAAGCATCCTGAGTTTTGCCATAGTCGAGGGAGAATATGTTCACTGACTTCTTCTACACCCTCAGAGAAAGAAGTGTACCCGTCTCGCTCACCGAGTGGATGGGGCTAATGGAAGCGCTCTCCAAGGGCTGTATCACCAACCTCGATGAGTTCTACTACCTGGCACGTGCCATTCTGGTTAAGAGCGAAGCCTATTACGACCAGTATGACGTAGCCTTCCAAGAATGCTTCAAAGGCATCCAGGTTCCCCCAGAAATTACCGAACAGATTCTGGAGTGGCTCAAAGACCCGTTCAACCGCTTGCAGCTCAGCCCCGCGGAGATGGCTCTATTAGAAACCATGAGCCTGGATGAGCTAATAGAAGAATTGGAGAAAAGGCTGCGAGAGCAGGACGAGCAACACGATGGTGGAAATTACTGGATAGGCAGAGGCGGCACCTCGCCCTTCGGTCATTCAGGCGCTAACCCCGCCGGATTCAGGCTCGGAGGCTCCGGAGGCGGCAGGAGCGCCATGAAAATCGCCGAAGAGAGAAAGTTCCGCAACTACCGCCACGACTTAACCCTCGACGTCCGTCAGATCAAAGTAGCCCTGAGGCAATTACGACAGCTAAACCGCATTGGTCCTGAAGAGCTAGACCTGGACGGCACCATAGATGCCACCTGCAAGAACGCCGGAGAACTGGAGTTCATCTGGAAACGCAGCCGCAAGAATGCAGTGAAATTGCTATTGCTGATGGATGTGGGAGGCTCCATGGAGCCTTTTGCCCACCTCTGCAGCCTGCTCTTCTCTGCTGCTCATTCCAGCAGCCACTTCAAGGACTTCCAGTACTACTACTTCCACAACTGTGTTTATGATTATCTCTACAAAGATATCGAGCGCCGCGACAGAGTAGGCATCGACCACGTGCTGCGCACTACAGAATCAGACTACAGGGTGGTGCTGGTAGGAGATGCCTGCATGGCCTCATCAGAGCTGATTGACTCCCTTGGCTCTATCTACTATTACGAACGCAACTACAGGCCAGGGATCGCCAGGCTAAAGCAAATATCCCAGCACTTCACCCACTGCATCTGGCTCAACCCCGAATCCAAAGGCTACTGGAACCACCCCACCATCGCCGCCATAGCCAAGGTCTTCCCCATGTACGAACTCACCATCGAAGGCCTTGGCCAGGCCGTCAAAAAGCTCATCGTCAAACGCTAAGACTGGTTGCCCCCCATTTCCACCACCACGCCCTGACCAGTAACATCACACAGCACTTAATAATTTATTAACATTTTGGGGATATACTGTAAGTATAGGCTTGAATCCATAGCAGTGTGCCGTATGAAGGAAATCATGCGTTGATGGTTCTTACTAAGAGGATGACGGATATGCGGCAGCTAAACTTCTGCCTTAATTGTGGAACACCTGTTACTTATGTCGGGAGATTTTGCGGCTGAGGTGTACTGCGGTGTCAATTTGAACCAATACCAGCAGCCGCCGATTTATAATAACACCAACAAAGTTCCCCAAGAGCAGCCCAAAACCGCTGAAGGTACCGCAACGCCAATGCGTACTGAGATTTTCAAGCTGGTGGCAAACCTGTTAGACAAGCCCGCTAATACAACGAGAATCTCTAATAATCGGGCTGGGACACTATCCCAAAATTAACAGGATTTTAACATTGGGCTGTTATCATGAAGCTATCCCACATATAAAGGAGGTAAGCAAGACAGAAATGTGGCGAAGCAAAAAGTTCATCTTGGTCACGGCCTTGACTGCCGTGCTATTGATCGGGAGCATCGGCAGCATAGCCTTTGCTGCTGAGAACAGTAGCAGCCAGCCCAAGGCTCGAAATGGAGCTCTACTAGACAAAGTTTGTGAAATCTACCAGCAAAAGACAGGGGTCGCTATCGACAAAGAAGTGCTGAAAGAGTCATTTGCCCAGGCCATGAGCGAGATGCGACCTCAGACTCCACCAGCGCGCACAGGGAAGGGCCCCGAAGCCATGCAAGACCGTCTCAAGAAACTGGTCGACGATGGCAAGATAACCCAGGAACAACTTGATGCGCTTAATAAATGGTGGGAGTCAAGGCCGGACGTGCCTCTTGGCTTTGGCCCTCCCGCTGGTCCTGGTAAATTCCGTGGTATGGGTGGACCGTGTATCCCACCTCCACCAGCAGAATAGGAGACATACCCAAGTACAGACATATGGGAACACCATAACAAAGGCAGCAGGGTCTCCAGAAAACTCGACCTTAACATTTACTTAACATTTGCGATATAACATAATAGAGTTAACACAATCACAAAGGTATACACACATGTCAGCTAATAACAGGGTACTGGTGGTTGATGACGACACTAAAACGGTGGACCTGGTAAAGCTTTACCTGAACCGAGACGGCTATCGTGTCTTCACCGCTCAGGATGGCCTTGAAGCACTACGCCTGGCCAGGGAGACTCACCCCGACCTTATCGTCCTTGACCTGATGCTACCAGGCATTGACGGGCTTGAAATCTGCCGCAGGCTAAGAAATGAGTCTGACGTGCCCATAATCATGCTCACCGCCAGGACCACAGACGAAGACAAGCTGACAGGTTTGGACATGGGCGCAGACGACTACGTGACCAAGCCATTCAGCCCCAAGGAGCTAGCCGCCAGGGTACGCACAGTCCTGAGACGCCTCCCTGGAGAACGAGGCCCCAACGAGATTAGACATGGCGACATCGTGGTCAATTTCCCAAAACGGGAGGTGTCGTTCGCCGGCAGGCCCCTGCGCCTGACTGCAATCGAATTCAAACTACTGGCAACTCTGGCCAAGGAACCAGGCAGGATTTTCAGCCGTGCTCAGCTTGTGGAAAAGGCCCTTGGTTACGATTTCGAAGGAAATGACCGAACCATCGACGTCCATATCCTCAACCTGCGCCGGAAACTAGAGCCGGACTCCAAGCACCCAAAATACATAAAGACCGTGTATGGCGACGGCTACAAACTCGCTGAGCCGGCAAATGACGCATAGCTTACAATTTCGACTCCTGGCAGCTTTCACCCTGGTGATTCTGGTTACTGTCGGCAGCATATTCTTTCTTATTAGCCAGGCCACTATAGCAGAAGTTCACCAATTCGGCGAGAGGTTTGAACGAGCATATACCGGCAAGATGAGAGCCGAGCTATCCCGCTACTATTCCACCCGAGGAGGATGGGAAGGCATCCAACCTATGGTAGAGCAGTGGAGCGAATTCTATAAGCAACGCATCCTAGTCACTGATATCACAGGCACCGTAATTGCCGATTCCAAGAAGGAGTTAATAGGTAAACCATATTCCCCTGATGCCCCAGGCATACCAATACAAAGCCCCCATAGAGGAGACTTCGAAGATACCGGCACTGGGACTGAGGGCTTCGGAAGATTGCTACAACCCCCCTGGGAGCGAGAAACCATAGGCATGCTCTATATTAGCCCGGGGCTGCTAGCAGACTCAGAGCGAGTTGCCCTGCAAATCCTTTACAGTAAAATAGGCCGTTTTTTCCTCTGGGGAGGCTTAATAGCGGTTGGTATCGCCCTGGCGATAACTTTCTTGATGTCACGACTAATTCTTTCCCCGGTCAGAGTGCTCATCCTTTACAGTAAAATAGGCCGTTTTTTCCTCTGGGGAGGCTTAATAGCGGTTGGTATCGCCCTGGCGATAACTTTCTTGATGTCACGACTAATTCTTTCCCCGGTCAGAGTGCTCACCACCGCGGCTGAAAGCTTGGGGCATGGTGATTTCTCCCAACGGGTGCAAATCAAGGATAAGGGTGAGCTAGGAGAACTAGCCAACGCCTTCAACTCCATGGCCAATGACCTGGAACGTGCCGAGCTGCTGCGACGCAATCTGGTAGCAGATGTGGCCCACGAGTTGAGAACCCCGCTTTCCAACTTGCGCGGCTACCTCGAAGCAGTCAGCGATGGGATAGTAAAACCAGATGTGAATACCATCCGCTCCCTTAATGAAGAGGCAATGCTGCTATCACGGCTGGTTGACGACCTCCAGGAACTCAGCCTGGCTGAGGCAGGTAAGATAAAACTAACCCGCCAACCTGAACAAATCGCTGACCTGGTCAAACAGGCAGTGGCGGCCGCACAACCTCAAGCTACAGCAAAGGGACCATCCCTGGTAGCAAACCTACCCGACCATCTGCCATCAGTGCATATTGACCACCAACGGGTCATCCAGGTCCTGCACAATCTTATAGAAAATGCCATAGCCCACACCGCAGAAGGCGGCACCGTAACAATTGACGCCAGACAACACCAGAACCAGGTCGAGGTAAGCATTACCGACACCGGAGAAGGCATTCCCCCTGAGGACCTACCCTATATTTTCGAGCGCTTCTACCGGGTGGACAAGTCCCGAGCCAGGGCTACCGGCGGCACTGGCCTGGGCCTTACCATTGCTAGACGATTAATAGAAGCACACGGCGGCAAAATCGAAGTTCAAAGCGAGCCGGGTAAAGGCAGCCGCTTTACCTTTACCCTTCCTATAGTTAGCAAATCTTAACAATTGATTAACAGTTTTCTGGTATCATTCGCAATCACGCATACCATCTCAACCTAAGGTGAAAGTACTACGGATGGACAACACAGCACTACTGAGAAGCATAGCGATAACAGTGGCTATCTGCGCACTCATCTCCACATGTCTGGGCTGTAACAAGAAAACAGCCACGCCAGCACCACAAACACAGATAGTTACCATACAGCATGGTGATTTGACAATATCTGTCCCTGTAGATGGCAACTTGGTGATGCCACAGGCTTTCGACCTCCGTTTCGGCACGCCAGGCGATGTCAAAGACGTGCTGGTAGAAGAAGGAGACCATGTCAAAGCAGGGGCAATACTGGCAATGCTAGACAACACCGCACAGAGATTAGACATCCAATCGGCCAACTCCTCTTTACAGAAAGTCTTAAGCAACCTCTACCAAAC
>VGOF01000049.1 GCA_016875975.1 Chloroflexota bacterium
CCGCCGATGCCACGCCAGACGCCATGAACAGGCTGCGGCGAACGTTGCGAAAAATGTTGCGCAGAGGCACCTTTATAGCATAAGGAAACGGGGCGAGGAGAAAAGCAAGTATTCTCATCACAATCCTGTTACCAGAAGCCGGTATGGCAGGACGCATTGCCTCAGCCGGCTGTATGCTCAATGTTGACCATGCTGGCAGCAGCCCTGCCACCAGCGGTATGCCCATGCCTATCAAAATACCCGCTATAATCACACCCCAATGAGTTATGACTACCATGCTGGGTATGTTTAGCTGCGAAACATACATCTCAGTAAGCCCGTTGGCCAGAAAATGACCGGCGATTGCACCCAGCACAGAACCGGCGATGCCCACCACCAGCGCAAATCCCATGTAGTGGAACAGAATAGTCGACCTGCTGTACCCAATGGCACGCATCAGGCCTATCTGTATGCGCTGCGACTCCACCAACCGGCTGAGCAGAACATAGATGCTGAGCGAAGCCATGGTGAGAAAGAGAAGCGGGAAAAGGAAGGCCAGCATGGCAAAACCCTCCAGGTCCTGTCTCAGGAGCTGAACGCTGGGCAAGTCCTTCCGCGCCGTCATATAGGCAGTGCGCACACCTCTGATAACATCGATTTCCCTGGCACGCACTTTAACGAGGTCATCCTTTGAGGTTATTCGTCCGATGTAGTGCCGCCGCAGAATTTCTTTTACCCTATCCAGCACCTTCCCCCTGTCTACACCCGGCGCCAGGCTTAGAACAAGCTCATTGCTACGGCCATCCATGCCAAAGATTTTCGTGGCTGTAGATTCGGGCATAAAGAAAATGCCGAAGGTACGCGGTGAGGGCATGGCATCCTGGGCACTCTTGGTCACCCAGAGATATTCAGGACTGACCACTACACCCATGACCCGGAACTTGGCCTTCACACCCTGGTGTTCCAGGGTAAGCCAATCGCCAGGCTGTATCTTGTGGTAATCGGCAAAGTGAGTCTCAACTAAGATTTCTCGTCCAAAGTCGGGACTAAAATACCCACCCGATTCTATTTGCACCACATTCACATCGGGCAAATGAAGCGATGGCAGCGAAATCACATGCCCTGCCACCTTCTCCCCGGTCTCCCTTCCCATATCCACATTCACATCGCCCCTAATCCGACCAATCGTTGCCACCCCTGGAATCTCATTCAACTGCCGGACCGCCCTGTTATCTATCTCGTCAACGGATATCCAGTAATCGCCCATATTCAGTCGGTCAAAATATGAGTTGTAAGAAATGTCGAGGTTCAGGTACGCCTCATACCCGCAAATAAAGATAGTAATGCCGAGGAAAATGATGAAGGCGACTGCGCTATACTGTATCTTTGCCGACTTGATATCGCGCAGTAGCTTGAGATGCAGCTTTGGTACAGCTACCATTCCAGTTTATCCGGGTCAAGGGGATGCTCATTGATAATAGTCTTGGCAATACGCCCATCCCGCAGCTTCAGCACACGGTCTGCTATCTCACCTACAGTCGCATTATGCGTCACCACCACCACCGTCTTCTGCTGCGTTTTGTTTAGCTCACGAAGCAGCTTGAAAATCCGCTTGCCAGTTTCGAAGTCCAGACTGCCGGTAGGCTCATCGCAGAGCATTATCGCCGGGTCGGTGGCCAATGCTCGCGCAATAGCCACACGCTGATTCTCACCACCGGAAAGCTCGCTGGGAAAATGGTTTAGCCTGTGCCCCAGGCCAACGCTCTCCATAAGCTTTTCCACGGACGGGTGATTCTTCACCAAATCGGCGGCAAACTCAACATTCTCCTTAGCAGTCAACGTGGGAATAAGGTTGAAGGTCTGGAAGATAAACCCTACCTGTGTGCGTCGGTATTGTGTCAACTGGCCTCGGTTCATCCGCGATACCTCAAAGCCATTTACCTCAATCCGCCCTGAGCTTGGCCTGTCTAAACCCCCGATTAAATTCAGCAGTGTGGTCTTGCCCGACCCGCTTGGGCCCAACAGCACCAGGAACTCACCAGGAGGGATTTCAAACGAGACGTTATTGAGCGCAACAACATCTATCTCCCCCATGGTATAGATTCTGGAGACACCGTCTAGCTTTATGCTTGGCTTCATCACAATTACCCGTGACTTTCTGCGACCTGTTGACCGACTATGTCACTTCATCCATTGTCTATATTACAGAAGCAGACATCTGCAATGCCAATGTTTGTACGAAACACAAGGGACTAACCAGTTTGTACGCCAGATGCAGACAGGTGACCACTATATGCCAAGCTGTATCTGGCGGGCGAGCAGCCCGCTGGCAAGCTCAGCTTCATGCGCCCTCAGCCACTTCTTGCACTGGCAATATTCAGGGCAATGCCGAGCAACCAGCCGCCAGAACCGCCTGGAGTGATTCATCTCCTTCAGGTGCGCCAGCTCATGAATGACCACATAGTCAATTACTGCCTCCGGCGCCATTACCAGCTTCCAGTTGAAGCTGAGATTGCCCTTTCGGGAACAGCTTCCCCACCTTGTCCTCTGCCCTCGAATGGTCACTTTGCCAGGATTGACGCCAAGCTCAGTACCCCATTTCCCCACTCTTTCCGCCACCAGGCCGGCAGCCTGTACACGATACCATTGCTCCAGCACTGAGCCTATCTGTTCACCAGATGACACGCCGCTCACTACCAGCCGATTCCGCTCCAGCCTGGCATATTCTGCGCTCCTCTTTCTCCCTGCCACCACCACCAATGGCCGGCCAAGATAGGAGACAACATCGCCAAACTTTATCCCTTGTTCTCTCAACTGTGGATACAGTTGACTCTGCCCGGCCAAATTGCGCAAAATCCAGCGCTTCTTCGCCTTTAATACCTCAGTTACCCGCTCCGCAGGACACATCCGCGGGATGACCACTACAAGGCCCTGCCCTCTTCTTATCTCAAGCCTTATATTCCGTGCCCTGGTGCTGCGCTTCACAACATAAGGAATCGTCTCGCCATCAAGGATGACCTCGCCCTGCGTCACTATTATCGGCCGCGGACAGCCTCTGCCAGCCATGACAAAAGTTTAGCCCCTAGCCCTCCTAATGTCCATATCCCATCAAAAAGGTAAAACACACATGTCATTTCTGAACAGAGAAATGACACTTGCATTTGAATCAGAGACTGGTATCATATGGAGATACCAGGACAGCCAATCTGCTAACAAACAATTACGTAGGAGTGAACCATGGGCAAAAACAAGAGCGAACCAGAGATAACCAGGGACAACGTGCAGCACGTCTTCAACCTAACCGACGAAATCGTGGAGCGATATCCCAACAGGCTGACAGGAACAAGAGCCTGTCTAGAGACCGCCATGCGACTGAAAGAGGAGTTCTCCAGAAACTGCGACCATACCTCCGTAGATATTGAGGAGTTTACCTGCCGCCCCAAAAGCTTCCTGAAATACATACCGGTCATCGTGATTATCGGGATAATCTGTTCCTTCCTACTGCTGTTCCGATATCCGGTGCCAGCCCTCATCGGCTTCGCCCTGGTCATCTTCGCCTTCTACGGACAGTTCGTACGCTACTGGCATTTGCTAGACCCTCTTTTCCCCAAGGCTAGAGGATACAACATCCACGGGAGAATCGAACCTGAAGGCAGAGTAAAGCAACAAGTTATATTGAGCGCCCACCACGATGCCGCCTATGTCTTCCAACTGATAGCCCACATGCCCAGATTTTACTCTACCTTTATGCAAGCTGGCATTCTGTTCCTCGTCGTGGGATTCCTGGTATCACTGATATGGACAGCCCTGATGCTGTTCAATGTCCCACCTCCCGCTTGGGCACATCCATCCATACCACTAGCACTGGTCATCTGCAGCATCCTGGTGCTGCCACTGGCCTTCTTCACCACCGGCCAGGTATCACCAGGTGCAGGGGACAACATGATTGCAGTGGCAATCACTAACGAGGTAGCCAGGCTATTTCAAGATGCCAGGAAAGCAGGCACAAACGCCTTGCAGCACACCCGCCTGATGGTAGTATCCTTCGATGCTGAAGAGGCAGGATTACGCGGCGCCAGGGCTTTTTGCAAAAAACACAAAGAGGAACTGCTGAGTACCAAGACCTACGTCTTTAACATTGATACTCTTTACAAGGTCAAAGACATCAACTTCTTCGCCCATGACCTGAACACCACGGTCAAGCTCTCCCGCCAGGTGGCACAGGATTGCGCTGATATCGCCCACGCACTGGGCTATCCAGCCGTAGTTTCCGGCATGCCCTTCGGCGGTGGCAGCACCGACGCAGCAGCTTTTGGAGAAATCGGCGTAGAAGCCACCAATATGGCCGCCATGAGCTTCGATGTCAGCGCCTTCGGGAAAGACATGGTGTACCACACCAAGAATGACCTAACCAAATACATCGAGCCGGAAGTAGTAGAAGCAGCTCTCAAAATCGCCCGCAACTACATCCTTAAGAAAGACGCCCAAGCTTGACGAACAGCCCTTCAGATAACCCGTGACATGGGGCTTCAGCCCGCCTGAATATATGACAGATTCACCGGACTACTCGGGCACATAAGGAGGTAATAAGATGAGTAAAATGCACATCCTAGGGCTCGTTCTAGCCTGTCTAATTCCGCTGAGCGGCTGCTACAGCCCTGGCGGGCCAGTACCAGAGAACCCCAAGCCTCCGGCAGCACGACAACCCATCCCACAGAAGGTAATCGTAGAAGAGGAGACAATCTATTCCCCTGCACCCAGAGATAATGGTATGCCCCCTGAATCCTGCGATTACATCCACTTTATTAGATACAGGCCAGCCACCCCTGACGGCAAGCCCAAGGAAGTAAATGCCATCCTGGTGCTAATGCCAGGTTACATGGGCGGCGCAAACGAGTTTGAGTATATGGGCAGACAACTGGTCTCCATGTCAGAAGCCCAAGGCAAGGAAAGCCTCGAGGTTTGGGCTATCGACCGCAGGCCAAACTGCCTGGAGGACCTCACCGGCATGAACGCCGCCGAAGAATCCGGTGAACTTCCTGACCCAAAGATAGCCATTGACTACTACTATCGAGGCAGCACTATCAAAGACAAAAGGTTCCAGGGTTTCCTCAAGGAACAAGACGTTCCTTATCTTTCTGAGTTCGGCCTGAAGTTGGCGATGGAAGATATTTACAAGATTATCACCACCAAAGTACCAAACCTTGAAGAGCGCCAGAGGACAGTGTTCATCGGCGGACATTCCCTGGGTACCCCACTCACAGCGCTGTTCGCCGGCTGGGACTTTGATGGAAACCCAAACACACTCGAAGACGCCGGATACCGTAACTGCGCCGGCCTGGTTCTGCTGGATGGCCCCGTCTTCTACTGGGACATCAACCGATTCAATAACATAAGCCACGAAGACTACAATCAGCAGCTACAGGATATCCGTGCTGGCATAGCTCCACGGTTCGATTTCTTCCAAGGCGTTTCCCCTGAAGCCATGGCCTTACTGGAGATAATGGCCATGTCGGCGGCTGCCAAGCCAGACGAAGAATCCACCCTGTTCAAAAATGTCCCCTATTCTCAAGAGGTGGCAGCGCTACTACAGCTACTCCATTCCAGGGACTTGATTCACTTCATATCTGGCAAGCCTGCAGTCTCCGATTTCAGATACACCAACGAGGCATTGCTAGGAGTATTCATGGATGACAACTTCCAGCCGGTCAAGATGCTGCAGGTTAGCGTGGGATTCCTTCAGGGTGGGCCTGTGGTCAAGAAGAGCTTCCCTGGCTCGCTATCCAAGCTGCTAGGAATACACGGAATCGACCTCGACAACCTGTTCATCCCCTGGGATGCTGGCCCACGAGATGAACTAGGGAAAGGCCCTCTCTACTCCTGGGTGAATTTCGACGAAATAGGCAACGCTAATGACCCTGACTATCGCAGCAAAGACGGCAAGGTCATCTACACTACCATGACTGAAGAAATGACCGATATACAGGACTTCGCCCGGGTGCTTTACCGTGGCCCATCCAACTATACCGAATGGTATTTCCCATCGCGTCTCAGGCTGGACATCGGAGCTGCAGGGGCACCGTTCAACAAGGACGTAGGGTTGACATTCTTCCATAATGCCAGGGTAGATGTGCCGGTGATTGCTTTCGGTGCACCACATGGCGACGTTCCCGATATTTCCGGTTGGGACGAATACAAGAGCAGCATCGCCTCCACCGAATTCGTGACCATTATGGCTCCGGGCTATAACCATCTGGATATAGCCTGTGCTGCTGTAGACCGTCCCGGGCACCGTGAAAACCTGGTCTTTAAGCCCTTGTTGGATTTTCTGTTCCGCAGCAGCGAAGGCAAGACGCTGGTGCCTTGAAATCCCTTCTCAGCGAGATTCCGGACGTGGTGGCTGGGGACGCTGGCCATTAGAGTATCGGCGGATGCCATCGGCCATACCAGGGTCTTTCATGCTGCCTTGATGCAAGCGCTTCTCCAGCCCCAACCCCTCATCCAAAGATAATGACAAGCCCTCGTACACGCTGCGACGGTCATTACGCAGGCTTACCTGAGGATAGCTAGAGATAGCTTCGGCCAATTCCAGAGACCTCGAAAGCGCTTGTCCCAGCGGCACAACCTCCTGAACCAGGCCGATTCTTAGCCCGTGCTCAGCATCTATCTGTACGCCGGTTTCAATCATATAAAGCGCATTCCCCAAACCCACTATCCTCCACAAGCGCTGGGTGCCACCGTCAATCAGGGGAACACCCCAACGGCGGTTAACCACACCAAAACTGGCGTTGCCACTGGCAACACGAAAATCACACCAGCAGGCCAGTTCCAGCCCTCCAGCCAGGCAATAGCCATTCACAGCAGCTATGGTCGGTTTACCAACATCAGTGATACGGCTAACGCCCATCGGCCCACAAATATCAGAATGTGACCAGGATATCAGGCTCTCCACATTCTTCAGGTCAGCCCCAGCACAGAATGATACATCGCCAGCACCGGTAAGTATCAAGACATCAAGGCCATCATCTCTCCGAAAGGTGTCTACCGCCTTGAACAGCATCTCCGCAGTCTCTCCATCTACCGCATTGCGGACTTCGGGCCTGTTGATGGTAACGATGAAAGCACGTCCTTTGCGCTCGGTCTCAACTTTGGACATGGCAATACCTCCTCTGGAATAGGCAGTATCTCACGGGGAAATCGGCAGACTCACTGCAGGTCACATTGTAGGACATTAAACGGGGGGAGGCAAAGGATACTGACGTTCAAATCATAGCCCGGCAGCAGCCAGAATATCAGGAACCACTTCTTCCTTACCTATGGCCATGACATGAACGCCATCACAAAGAGAGTCCTTCTTCAGCGCGGTAATCATCCTGCCGGCAATCTCGATGCCTTTCTTCAGCGCTTCGCCCTTAGGCGCTGCTGCCAGCTCATCGATCAAGCCCTGCGGCACAAAGATGCCTGGCACGTTATCCGTCATATACTTGGCCATCCGGGCTGAGGTCAACAGCACTATCCCAGCCAATATCTTCACCGGGAATTTTCGAGCATACTTCATAAACTTGGCAAAGTTGTCCAGGTCATAAATAGCCTGCGTCTGGAAGAACTCAGCTCCGGCTTCCATCTTCTTTTCGAATTTTATTAATTGGGGTTCTATAGGATCAGCCTCAGGGGTAACTATGGCACCAGCACAAAACTGCACAGCCCCATCCAGGTCATTCCCCCCCAAATCTTTACCCGATTCAAGTTGACGTATAGCCCTCAGCAACTGAGATGAATCCAGGTCGAAGACCCCTTTAGCTTCCTTATGGTCACCAACAGGAACAGCATCCCCAGTGAGGCAAAGCACATTCCGCACGCCCCTGGTATAGGCGAAGAGAAGCTCAGCCTGAAGAGCCAGGCGATTGCGGTCGCGGCAGGTCATCTGCAATATGGGTTCCCCCCCACGTTCCCTGACAGATAAGCAGCCGCCGATAGAAGGAAACCGCATTACCGAGCTTTGATGGTCAGTAACATTCATGGCATCTACCTTGTCCTTGAGCAGGTCAATATGATGCAACATGCCTTCGATGTTGGTGCCTTTGGGCGGCCCAATCTCGCTGGTCACCACAAACTTCCCAGAGTTAAGCGCTTCCTTAAATTTTGTCACCATAGCCATCCCTCACTCAGGCAATTTTGATCGTCCGCGGTCTGGGTGCCGCTTGGAAATTCTTCGGCGGCTGCTGCTTACGCATCAGGTCAAGCCGACCCTGCACATTCAGCCGCTGATATATCAAAGTCCAGGCACAGTCCTTTTCTTTGTCCACCTCGCACTTACCTTTATTAGTACCACCACAGGGACCATTGACCAAACCCTTGTGACAAGCGGTTATAGGACAAATCCCCGCTGTCTCGCCTAAAACACACTGGCCACACTGGACACAGACCTCGTGGAAATTCCCTGGCTCATCTTCCAGGCCAATGAACAGCGTATCCACCCCGGGTATTACCGGTTTGTCAAGATATGAGCTGACTTTATGCACTCCCAAGGCGCAAGACATCACCAGCATACAGCCCGCATTGCGAATAGCACCGTTATTCTCCTTAATAGCCACCTCCGTCATCTCGTCACAGGCAGTAGGAATAACCGTCCAGCCAGTAACTATCTTGCCCTGCTCTTGCAGCTTTTCTTTCATAGCCAGCACTTCATCCCGGCCACCTGTCTTGGTCATAGTGGTGCAGGTACCGCAGCCTACAATGAAAACCCTGTCCAGCCCATCCA
>VGOF01000050.1 GCA_016875975.1 Chloroflexota bacterium
TGAGGCCTCGCCCCAGTCTCATGATTTTGAGTTTGTACCCACGGTTCCGGGCGTCTATACCATACGCTTTTCGTCGGATTATATCCGACTTAGCAGGTACATCAGGCTGACATTGGCTTTGAAGTGGGATGAGCCGTCTTCCGGAGCTGTATCGCAAGCTGCTACCACCACTGAAGTCACTAAGTACCGCCAAGTCCCAGTGCAGGTACAGAAGCAGAGGACGGTAGTAAAGTACGAGAAAGTCTCTGTCTGGCAATTGCTTTTCAAGCGCTAACTGCGAGATGCCTGAGGCCAGATGCTGGATTCAAGATGCAAACAGTGAGACGCAGAAGAACTGAAAGCTGCTACTTGCAGACTGTAACTTCAGACCGGCAACTGGCAACTGGTTGAAGTTTGTTAGAATCTTCTGTCCCTGAAGGCCTCTGTTATCTTCTCTCTGACAAAAGGCACTATCTTACTGCCGAGGTGTACGTCATCAGCAGCATACGTGTCGCTGATGAACCCCTCATCATCTGCTGACACTGTCTGCACATCAATGTAGGTGACGGCGTTGTCGTGGCAGAAGTTTCTCAATTGGCGGTTGAAAATGCTGGATATTTGGCTCCTTTCCTGGGCAGAGCCCGTGAAAGGCAGGGAGGATGTGTAGTTTTTTCGGGCTGCGGGCGGGATACCGTGGACGCACACATCAAAACCTAGGTCTTGCAGCTTTTTGATGGTTTCACCATATTTTCCCACTGTGGCCTGTACAATCCTCTCGATGCTTACCGACTTGTTCTTTTTATAGTATTGGCGGTAGATGTGTACTCTGGCATCGATTTCCCCGAAGACCAGTAACAGCACATCTCTCTGCCTGTTTATCCTCTGTAAAAACGAATCAAGGTGCTGCTTCGACCGGGAGAAGCTATCCTCTTTATTCAGGTTATATGCGGTAGCCTGTGATATGTGGTGGATGATAAACGGCGTTTTGAACACGAAAGGCATGGCGTGGCTATCACCTATCACATTAACAATAGATGTACCCAGCAGTTTTGCCCGACCAACCAGGTAAACGTTGAACAGGCGCAGGAAAGGATATTTGAACAGGACGTCACGGTAGAAAAAGTAAATGGAACCGCTGTTTTCCAGTCCTTTTCGTAACCAGCTATCGCGTCTTTGAATGAGACTGGGCATGATAATTCCGTAGCCCTTTACTTTACCATTGAAGCAAAGGTGAAAACAAATGTTATAATTCAGTTGAGGACGATGAAGCTAGTCATTTTTGACATGGACCAGACGCTGGTGGATTTCATATCTTTTCATCAGCAGACCACGCGCCAGCTCTTTAAGAAGTTTTTCAATGTGGATGCTGGCCTTGAGGAGGTGGATTTTTCTGGCCGCAGCATGGCCGAGAACTTCATAGAACTGGCCAGGCTCAAAAACATATCCAGTGAGGAAGTCCAGAAGAACGCTGGCAAGCTGCTGGAGACCTATGAGATGCTGTTCGGCCAGAATATCCCACGCAATGGCTCCAGACATATTCTGCCGGGTGTGAAGGAGTTGCTTGAGGAACTCATCAGGACAGACCATGTAGTAGTACTGTACACCGGCGATTCTCCCGGTGTAGCGAAGCATGTGCTAGAATCTACCGGCTTAGCTGACTACTTCGAGTTCTGCGTATATGGTACACAGGCCAGGACACGGCTGGACATGGTCAAGATGGCAATAAGAAAGGCAGAAGAGATGAACGAGATGAAATTCCGGGGCAAAAATGTGGTGATAATAGGCGATTCAGTCCGCGATATAAACTGTGGCAAGGAGGTTGGCGCTCTAACTATCGCTGTAGCCACTGGCCCTCACTCACCACAAGAGCTGGCAGAGCATCAGCCTGATTTCCTGTTCCAGGATATGTCGGACTACAAGAAGGTTTTGGCGGCAATCGGATGATGAAGGAGTAGAATTGGCGCACAAATTCCCCTGTCCCAAGTGTGGCACTGAAATACCGGTGGGACAGGCCTATTGCACAGGCTGCGGCGAGAGATTTGAATATAAGACCTCTGGCGAAGTTCAACCTTCCCAGACACCACCTGTAATGGCGCCCCCGCCTGTTATAGTGCCTGCTCAAAGTCATCACGGGCGTGGCTTTTGGTCGTTCTTGGGAGTCGTAGGTGCTATTCTATGTTTTGGGGTTGTGTTCTTCCTGGTAATCATCGGCGCTGGCTCTGAACCCATAGGTTCCGGCAAAGGCTTTTCCCTGAAACAATCGTCTCCTGGGCCAAATGCGCCACCGCCCACCATCAAACCGGCGCCAGAAGATGCTCCCCCAGGTGAGGAGCCAATCGAGGTCACGGGCTCATCTCGATATTCCAGAGAGCAGGTTATTGCTGTTGCCAAGAGAGTCAGTCCGGAATGCCGAAGGGACAAGTACGGCTGAGCGGGAGCTATTTGTCTTCCGGGGGAGACTTCAAAACCAATCTACGATGCTAAATACATGGGCAATGGCGTTTGGAGCGTGACCAAGACTTGCCCGGTGAATTCCAAGTATGACGGCGCTTGGAACTTCTACGAAAGCAGCGCCGAACTGGTCACCACCAAGAAATAGCCCTCTTCAAGATTCAAGATGCAAGTTAGGCAAAAGACGCAAGAAACCTGCAACTTGTGACTTGGAACTTGCAACTATTGACTATTGACCGCCGACTATCTAACAGCGACCTCGACAAGCACACGTACTTGTTTCTAATAGCTTGGGGCAATCATAAACCACGCTTGGATGGGACTCATTTTGCGTATTTCACGCTATGCCAAACAGGTATGATTGCGGAAGCCCCAGCCATATTTTGCGGTGTAGAGTAGAAGGAGAGCTCGTGAGAAGGAGCCGCGTGCGGCTAAAGGTTACTATGAGATGGCGAAGCCTGACTATTACAGGAAAGGAGGTGAAAACCAAGCTGAGGCTGGCAAAGCCGGCGGTGTTGTCTGGAATTAACAGCAGTGGTCGATGCAGCGCTGCTGGCAGGAGTACGAGATTGCTTTGTCCCAACTGCATTGGGACCGCAACGACAACGAGGAAGCTCGCAATGGCGATTGTGGTTACCATGCTAGGAGCTGTGACCAGCCGGTGAGATGGCAATCTCGCCATTGATGAGTGATAAGAAACTAATCAGGAGGTGACATCAATATGAAATCCGTCCAAATACTGATTCCTGCTTTGGTGACCATAGTGCTAACGGCGATATTCGTGATACTGGCTATATGGTTGACTGCCCTGGTGCCGCCTGGTGAATGGAACGGGTTAATCAAAGCGGGCATCGTGCTCTTTGTCTTCATGTGCACGCTTCTGGTGATTGCCTGGTCGGCCTACTTCACCCTGGTCATCAGGAGATCGCTGGAGAAGTAAACCGTATCATGCCTCACCACAGTGCTGGAGCCGGGATTCCCGGCTGATAGGCCCGACGGTTTTGCAGTCGTTCGGGCCTATCTTTTTGTATAACAACGTCTGATATTGTAACCACTGTCAGTATAGGTGGTTTTTCTTTTTTCCGCATAAACTTTTTTAGCCTGGCTGCGTTTTCCTAAATGACCGCGATTATCAGGAGGGAAAACGCTATGTTCAAATCAACTTCGGCCGTCCTTGCTATCTTCGTCCTTGCCGCTCTGTTCGTGCCATCGATGCCTGCCATTGCTCAAGAAGAGGGCGCCAGCACCAGTGCCACTTCTGGCAGCGGCATTCTTCCCGACTCTAACTTCTATTTTGTCAAGGTGTTGGGGAGGAATCTGCAGCTATGGCTGGCTGATGATGTGAAAAAGGCTAACTTGTTGCTTCAGTTTTCCAGTGAGGATGCCCTGGTTATTGAGGAGTTGTCCCAGAATGGAAAATTCGACCTGGCATTACAACATACGGAGCAGTTCCAGCAGCAACTTCAGAGAGCTGTTCAGCACATGGAGCGTGCTCAAGCACAAGGACAAGACGTCCGCGTGTTAGTAATGAAGTTGGAACAAAATCACCTCCGCCAGCAGGCCGTGTTAGCACGCGTATTGGAGAAAGCGCCAGAGGCAGCCCAGGAGGGTCTGCTCAACGCTATCGAAAACTCCAGCAAACATGTGGGTGATGCTATTCTAGCGGTTGAGGGGCAGGAAGCCATGAATAGCTATCGAGAGCATCTCGACCAGCAAGTCAGTAACATGGGTGAAGACACCAAGCTCAGGGTCAGGGAGAGGCTTCAGGCTGTTCACGGCAAGCCAGTGAATGTCACCACGAAACCAGAGGCCACCGAGGCCAGCACTGTCAGTCCTGTCCCAATCCCGGTGCAAAATTCTACGCAAGCGGGATTCCAGAACACAAGTGTGACAACTGTCGGTAGTCAGCAGGACATCCAGGAGCAGACTGCCCAGCAGATAGGTTCGAGCGGAGGACAGAAGCAGCAAACTGTGCCACAACAAGGGATTCAGTCCGGAAATCAAGGCGGGCAGGTGGGGAATCCTGGCAACACGGATAATCAGCATAACGGCAGCAAATAAGTCTGGGGAGTATGGCATAGACTTTCGGCCACACGTAAGATTGTGGCATACTTAGGTGATGTCCGGTGCCGACTTTCTCTCTGTTCTGTTCATCGCCCTTGGCTTATCTGCAGACTGCTTTGCCGTAGCGCTCAGCGGTAGCATCGCTCAGGGCAAGACTTCTGCTGCCCCACTGCTCCGTCTGTCTTCGGCATTTGGCGGTTTTCAGGCCCTTATGTGCATACTGGGCTGGCTGGCCGGCCAGACGGTGGTGAACTTCATAGCGGAATACGACCACTGGGTGGCCTTTGGGTTGCTGGCAATCATTGGAGGCAGGATGTTGTGGGAAGCGTTTCATGATGCCGACGAGCACGAAAAGAGCGCTGATATCACCAGGGGGTTATTGCTCCTGACGGTATCCGTAGCTACCAGCATAGACTCGCTGGCAGTAGGGCTGTCCTTTGCCTTCCTCCAGGTAAACATCTGGCTAGCCAGCCTGACCATCGGCATCACCGCCTTCACCATCACTGCGCTGGGCTTTCTGGTGGGCAGAAAAGCGGGGCAACTAATGGGCAAACGTGCTGAAGCTGTGGGCGGCATAATCCTGATACTTATCGGCTTACGGATATTAATCGAGCATCTGCTGGGAAACTAGAAGCAAGACGCCAGAGGAGAGAGGCTAGAAGCTAGAAACTGTCGACTGCTGACTGCCGACGATTGTCTGCCGCCTGTTTTCTAAATGACTCTCTTCTCTTGTAGCTCTGTTATCCTGTCATCGCTGAAGCCCAGCAGCTCGGCATAGACCTCGTGGGTGTGCTGGCCCAGGAAGGGGGCAGGCTGTGCAGGGTCTCCGGGTGTCTGGCTCATCTTGAAAACGGAGCCCATAACCTTGACCTTCCCGCTTACCAGTTGCTCTATTTCTACCTGCATATTGCGGCTGGTAAGCTGAGGGTCGTTGGCTACCTGCCTAAAAGTGGGCACCGGCGCACAGGGCAAATCAGCATCCCTGAACAGCTTCAGCATCTCATCAACCGTCCGTACCCTGGTCCATTTTCCAACCAGGGCATCTATCTCGTCCACGTGTTTGATGCGGTTAGCCTGCATGGCATACTCTTTGACCTCTTTCAGGTCTTCCCTGCCGATTACTTTGATGAACCGTTGCCACTGGTCTACGGTGACGATGCCGATGACGATATGGCCGTCCTTTGCTGGGTATATATTGAAGGGAGTGATCTCGAGCTGACGGTTGCCTGGCCTAGGAGGCTCCTGGCCAGTCATAGTGTAGAAGGGCAGGAACTGTGTTGCCGTAAGCATCCAGACTACATCCTGCATCGAGATATCGACATATTGCCCTCGCCCAGTTCGGTTCTTATATTGAAGCGCAGCCAGAGTGGCCAGCGCGGCAAATACACCGCCGCAGATATCCGCCACGGCCGGGCCAACTTTGGTTGGCGGAGAATCCGGGTGACCGTTAACGCTTATTAAACCGCCCATTGCCTGAACAATGGTATCGTAAGCGGCGTAGGAGCGATAGGGTCCTGTGTTACCGAATCCTGACACCGAGACGTATATCAAGCCTGGGTTCTCTGCAACAAGGGTTTCATGTCCCAGCCCCATCTTATCCATTATTCCCGGTGTGAAGTTCTCAACCAGCACGTCACACTTGCTGGCTAGTTGTCGGGCGATTCTATTCCCTTCTTCTGTACGGGGGTCAAGGGTTATGCTCCGCTTGCCTCGATTGCAGGTCAGAAACAGATAGCTTTCTAAGCCTTCTGTGAGGGGTGGAGTAGTCCGCATTGCGTCTCCGCCCTGGGGCAGTTCGATTTTGATAATGTCTGCCCCCAGCTCTGCCATAATCATGGTGCACACCGGCCCAGCGGCCATGCGGGTGAAATCCAGTACTCTCGTTCCAGTTAATGCCTTTTCCATAGATACCTCCAGAATATGTCGAGTAGCTCGGCGGGGGTTATATGCTTGCTAATCAGCAGCTCTCTATGTAAATTACTGACCTGTGATTATACCTTGTTTTGCCAGCCATAGCACCCCGTACATATTGACTTTTGAAGGGCTTGCCCTATAATAGTGGGCACAGCTACAAGGTTTCGGCAAAATGGAGGTGCGAAATGGCTGAGAGTGTATACAAAATTATCACACTGGTGGGAACGAGCACCGAATCTTGGGAAAAGGCAGCTAAAGCTGCCGTAGAGAGAGCTTCGAAGACTCTGCGCGAACTGCGTATTGCAGAGGTAGAAGAGCTGGACATGCAGATTGAGGGTGGCAAGGTCATCAGCTACCGAGCCAAGGTCAGGGTCTCTTTCAAATACGAAGGCAAGGAAAAGTAGTCTTAGCCCCGAGCGGGCAATTTACCATTCCTTCTTGATAGTGGAGGCTATCTCCACGGCTAGCTTTTGCCTGTATTCGCCGAGACGTGAGCTGATTACAGCGCTCAGGTTGGCCATCACCACATAGCCAAGGTGCGGGTTCTCCTCAAAGAAGCGAGCCAGGTCTGAGGCCTCAATCTGGATGACCTCGGTCTTTTCACTACACTTGGCAGAAGCGGTGTATATGTGTGGCTCCACTAGGCTAGACCAGCCGAATATCTCGCCCGCCTTCGCCTTGTGGACTGTCACATCGATTCCCCATGGCTCTGTGAGGTGGACGATAATGTCCACGCTGCCCTTCTTGCAGAGGTGCAGCTTCGAGGCCTTGTTGCCCTGGTTGAACAGCGCTGCACCGGCGTCGTAGGTCTTCTCATGGCATAGCGGGGCCAATTTGGCTAACTCCTTGTCGTCCACACCTCTGAAAAGCGAGTACTGTCTCAATGCTTCATTAGGCACCATGTTTTGTCCTCTCCTTTCACCCAAATTCACTCAGGTGTCTTAATCACGATTATACAGTTGACTTGCCTGCCATCTCAACCTTCCACTGGCAGCAGATATCGTCTTTGCTCTTACGCGGTGGCAACTTGGTGTAGGTGAACTTGATATTAGGATTAAGGCCAGCAGCCCAGATATCCCACATCTTTGTCTCTATTTCCTTGCAGAAGCTGCCGTCTCTGCCTTTCCCCTCTCTCTCCAGCGCCTCTAATGTGTAGCACTTGGTGACGGTCAGAACTGCCGAATCAGCGTCGCTCAACTCGACATCCCATTCCATGTTCCATGCCCAGGGGCTTAGCTGGAGGTATTTCATGAAGGCTGGGACATCGGTTCCCTGCACGCCTGAAATCTTGTTTATCCTCTCCACCTCATACTTTGCCATCTGCTCCCAGACCGCAAAGTCGCATTCCGTGGCAGTTTCCTCATTCACCTTATCCATAACCGCTAAATACCAGAAACCGTCAACTGCCCGGTATAGCCTGCCATACAGCTTCAACAAGTCCACCAGTAATTCCTTTGACAGGTCTTCAGGCTTCAACTTTGGGTTGAATTCGCCACTGTAATCAGTAAGTTCCTTCATTGTGGTTCCTTTCTTTCTTGCTTATCACTGCGCCATGCGATTTGATATTGTACCTAATCAGGTCATGTGCATGCCACAACATCCAGGTTTACGGATACCTACTGAATATATCCGTAGTAGCCGAGCAGGCCAAAGATAATCAACCCGATGCCCAAAATCAGGACAAACGGAGCCAGGAAGGCAGCAATGCCCCAGTACATCCACTTTCTCTGCGTACGTTTGAATTGCTCGATGCTGTCCCATTGCTTGCTCTGCCAGGCCCATTCGTTTCCTTTGAACAGCAGGATAAAGGACATGACGAATCCCACCATTGGCACAAGGGACAGGACTGCTGGCCATACCTTGTTGAAGATGCCCCAGAGCAGCGGAATAAAGAAAGCGCCCCAGTTCAACCCCTTGATTTCCTGCGGTATGGCTGCCGAGAAACCAGTACCGGATGTGTTTTCACCCTTCATCTCAGAAAAACAATGATAAATCCTACTAGAAGGTGATGGTGAAGACAAATCACCGATACGGAAGGGCTTTTGGGCAGTTACAGGCATGTGTGCTATCCTTGATATACTGCATACGCGAATAGCGGCGCAAGTTAGCGGGTGGGCAAGACACCAAGGTGCACCTGTTCAACCTGATGGCCACGTACGTAAAAACAACCTATAAGTAAGGCGATTTTTCAATGCGAGGAGATGTGACATGAGCTTACCTGCTGAAACTGTAATACGATTACCCCAATCCAAGATACCTGATGCCGCAGCCCTCCTG
>VGOF01000051.1 GCA_016875975.1 Chloroflexota bacterium
GATGAAGAAATTCGGCCGCTTGTTGACAGCAATGGTTACCCCCTTTGATACAAAGGGGAACGTGGACTATGCCCAGGCAAAGAAACTAGCCAAAGCCTTGCTCGATTCTGGCAGTGACGGTGTGGTAGTAGCTGGTTCCACAGGCGAGTGTCCCACCCTCACCCATCAAGAGAAGTTGAAGCTTTTTTCAGAGGTGAAGTCAGTTGTGGGTGACAAGGGCACTGTCGTTGCCGGGACAGGCAATTACAGCACTGCTGAGAGCATGGAGCTAACCAAAGAGACGGAGAAGACGGGCGTTGATGCCTGTATGTTGGTGGTGCCCTACTACAACCGGCCTACTCAGGATGGCTTGTATGAGCATTTCAAGGCCGTAGCCACTGCAACTAATTTGCCCTGCATAGTTTATAATGTCCCGACGCGTACTGTGACTAACCTGGCGGCTGAGACGGCTATCAAGCTCAGCCAGATTGGCAACATCGTGGGCATTAAAGAGGCTAGCGCTAACTTTGAACAGATAGCTGAAGTCATCAAGGGGGTCAGGTCGGATTTCCTGGTCTACAGTGGCAACGATGGCGATACCTATCCTGTGCTCTGCTTGGGTGGTTATGGTGTCATCAGTGTGGCCTCTCACCTGGTTGGCATGCAGATGAAGAAGATGATTGAGGATTTTCTCAAGGGTGACATTAAGGGGGCGGCTGATTGTCATCACAGATTGTTGCCTCTGGTGAGTGCCTTGTTTATTGTTTCCAATCCTATCCCCATAAAATATGCCCTGAACCACCTGGGTTTTTCGGTGGGCAAACCTCGCCTACCGCTCACTGAGCCTGACGAAAAGTCAAAGGCTACCATTGAGCAAGCGCTAAAGAACTACAAGATCGATCTGCCGATTTAGCGAGGTGGAGTTAGCGGTATTTCCGAAGCACTCTAGCGTGGCCTTTGTGGCTGCTTTCTTTTTGCTGCTTAGCCTATTTGCCTGGCCATTATGGCGCGCTCGCGTTCGGCGCCGACAGAGATGAGGCTAATGGGGCAGGAGAGTAGCTCCTCAAGCCGTGATATGTAGCGGCGTGCTTGAGTGGGCAGTTGTTTGAGATGTCGGATGTCGTTTGTGGCTGACTTCCAGCCGGTCAACTCCTCATAGACAGGCTGGCACTTCTCCAGGATAGACACGTCGCTGGGGAAGTGTTTTATAATCTGTCCATCGAGTTGATAAGCAGTGCATATTTTGATTGTGTCGAGGACGTCCAGAACATCTAGTCGAGTTAGGGCTATATCTGTGAAGCCGTTTAGCTGGGCACTGAATTTCCCGGCTACAGCATCGAACCAACCACAGCGTCTGGGCCTGCCCGTAGTAGCGCCGTACTCGTGAGCCCGTTCCCTAATGAAGTCTCCAGTTTTGTCTTTTAGCTCAGTAGGCATGGGACCGCCACCGACGCGTGTGGTATACGCCTTGAATACGCCCACGATGTGGTCAATGTCCTTGAGACTTATGCCGCATCCCAGGGCAGCGTTAGCCGCTAAGGGTGAAGAGGAGGTGACATAAGGGTAGGTGCCCCAGTCAGGGTCAAGCAAAGCCCCCTGGGCACCTTCCAGCAATACCGGTTGCTTTCGGGACAGCATCTGGCGAAGCATCGTGCTGGTATCCGTAATGAAAGGCGCAAGCTTTTCTCCGTAAGCACAGTATTGTAGAAATATCTCCTCTTCTGACAGTGGTGGGGCGTCATATATCTTAGTTAGTATGGCGTTCTTCAATTCGAGTATGGTACTGAGCCGAGAGCGGAATTGCTCCCTGTTCAACAGGTCGCAGGCACGTATGCCAAGGCGAGCTGTCTTGTCGGCGAAGGCAGGGCCAATACCCTTCCCTGTGGTGCCCAGCGCTCCCTTGCCTCGTCTTTTCTCCTCCAATCCGTCTAGAACGATATGATAGGGCATTATCAAGTTCGCCCGGTCGCTGATAAAAAGGTGATTGGTGTCCACATTGTGCTTATTAAGGTCGTCGGTCTCGGCAAGTAGCACGGCGGGGTTGACCACCACGCCGTTGCCGATGATGCAGACTGTCTCAGGGTAGAAAATGCCTGATGGAACCAGATGGAGCCTGAATTCCCCTTGGGGATTGACGATAGTGTGTCCGGCATTGTCGCCGCCTGAGAACCGGACTACAGCCTTGGCTCTCTGTGCCAGGAGGTCGACTATCTTTCCTTTGCCCTCATCTCCCCATTGGGCGCCAATAACCGCTACTACAGACATGATTACTCGTTTGATTCGGGAACTATCAAGGTGATATTTGTTATGTGGCAGAGTTTCTGGATTTTATATGCGGGACATGTAGTCCTTACCCCAGAAGTAGAGCAGAGTGCCTCCCCCTACAATCCATACCACCAGCCCCAGGATTATTGACCCGAATATACCCAGAGCGGTGAAGATACTGCCTGCTATCATCCACAGGACGGCGATGATGCTGAGTGCTGTGAAGCTCCACTCAAAGGTCTTGTCGTTCATAATCGTTCACTCCCCTTTTATTTCTTTGGTTCTTGCCTGTGACCACACATGAAACAGTCTCTGTCCCACAGTGACAAAAGAAAGCACAACCAAAATTACCAGGGCTATGAGTAGCTGGTCAAAGAATAACCCCAAGCATAGTATTATAACCCTCTCTGCCCTGGTAAACAAGCCCACGCTGCAAGCTAATCCCAGGCCTTCAGCCCTGGCCCTAATGTAGCTGGTAACAAACGAGCCAACCATAGCCAGGAAGATTACGGTTATCATCAGGGTGTTGCCATCGGGTGCATAGAGGATTAAGAGGCCAATAAATATTGCTGCTTCTGAAAGCCGGTCGAACGTGGAATCCAGCAAACCGCCGAAGACCGTGGTCTTTTTTGTAAACCTGGCCAGCGCTCCATCCAGTATGTCAAATAAACCAGCCACTAGCACCAGTATGCCGCCGATAATTAGGCGGCCTGTGGCGATAACCCAAGCCGCAATGATATTTATGGCCAGGCCAATCCATGTTAGCGTATCTGGCGTTATCTTACTCTTGCTCAGCATGGTCATGAACGGGTTAGTGAGCCTGCGGGCGGCACTTCTTCTTAACTCTGGTAAAGTAGTCATCTATTCTTCTCGTTGCCTATTGCAGCAAATCGTTGTAGTAATCCATCACCTGGCGGGCTATGTTCTCCCAGCTATATTTCTCAGCCTTGGCCCTGCCCTTTGTTCCCATCTGTTGGCGCGCTGTGCCGTCCTTGAGCAGCGATACCAGCGCATTAGCCAGGGCCTTTTCGTCCTTTGGTGGCACTAATAGCCCTTCTTCACCAGGAGACAGCACGCTGGCATAGCCTTCTATATCTGTTGCTACTATTGGCTTCCCGCTGGCCATAGCCTCGAGCAGCACTATGCCGAAGCTCTCGCCGCCGGTGGCGGGTGCGCAGAAGATGTCTGCGGTGCGGTAGTATTCAGGTAGCTCTGAGTTAGGGACGAAGTTGGTGAATACCACATCAGAGAGTTCCAGGTCCTCGGCCATCTTCTGATACACACGGCGTAGCCTGGTGTTTGGGCCAACCACAATGAGACGGAAATCCTTGAAAGTTCTCTTCATTTTGGCGCAGGCGCTGATAAGATAACCCAGGCCTTTGCGTTTTTCCATGCGACCCACGAAGAGGATGTTGAGCTTTCCGTCGGCTAACTCTTGACGAATGGGGCCACCTGGTGTGAAGAAATCGGTATTGGTGCCGTTGGGAATTATGCGGTATTCGCCGGGCAAATGGCGGCTGACATATTGCAGTGCAGGCTTTGAGACGGCTATTTTCCCGTGCAATCGTGGTAACCATCGCCTGAAAACTGGCTTGCCCAACCAGTAAACCCTAGCCTTGTTGTAGTAAGCATGGAAGGTGCCAACGTTGATACAATTAGATTTGAGTAGAGAACTGATGGGGAGCATAGGCGCAAAAGGTTCGTGAAGGTGGAGTATGTCGAAGTGTTCGCGATCCAGTATGCTACCTATCTGGACAGGTAGCCAGGGAGATACAGGGATGCGGGCTTGCGAGCCGCCGAATGGTATGGGGAAGGGACGGCCTACAGCGGTGACCTGTTCCTCGAAGTAATGGGTATCCTTCTTCAGGGATGGGGCCAGTATCTTTGCTTCATGCCCCCATTGGATGAAGTAGTGTGCCAGATAGGAGATGTGATTGGATACCCCACCGGGGAATGAATAGTCGTAGGGGCAGACTAATCCGATCTTCACGGTCTTATTGTCTTCAATCTTGAAGACCTATCAGGCTTTTTGCTCTGCCGAATTCTTCTTGGCTTTAACCGGCTTCTCCCCGGGCATGTCAGGGAGACTGATGGGGCTTTGTTGTTCCAGGCCGGTGATAAACTCTTCGACGCGCCTGCGAGCTTCGTCATCCGAGTACTGTATGGGTGGCGACTTCATAAAGTAAGCACTGGGCGCAACAATGGTGCCGCCTATTCCCCTGTCCATTGCCAGCTTACAGCATCTAATGGCATCGATGACTACGCCTGCAGAGTTGGGGCTATCCCATACCTCTAGCTTCATTTCCAAGTTCAACGGGACGTCGCCAAAGGTACGACCTTCCATCCTGATATAGCAGTATTTACGGTCGGCCAGCCAGGGAACATAATCACTGGGACCAACGTGGATATCATCTGGGGGAAGCTCATAATCTAGTTGCGAAGTTACGGCATTGGTCTTGGAAATCTTCTTCGATTCCAGACGTTCTCGCTCCAGCATATTATAGAAGTCGGTGTTGCCACCAAAATTAAGCTGGTAGGTTCTCTCCAGCTTGACTCCGCGTTCGCGGAATAACCTGGTTAGTACACGATGTGTGATGGTGGCACCTACCTGGGATTTTATGTCATCGCCGACGATGGGCAATCCAGATTCAGAGAAGCGGTTGTACCAGTATGGTTCACGGGCGATGAACACGGGTATGCAGTTCACCAGTCCGCATCCGGCCGCCAGCACCTGCTCTATATACCACTTGGTGGCTTCTTCGCTACCTACTGGCAAGAAATTGATTACCACATCGGTCTTGGTCTCTTTCAATATGCCTACGATGTTAGCTGTAGGGCCTGGTGCCTTGGTAATGACTTGCGATAGGTATTTGCCCAAGCCGTCGTGGGTCATGCCTCGAGCTATTTTGACTCCAGTATTGGGGACATCGCTGAATTTGAATGTGTTATTTGGTGCGGTAAATATCGCTTCGGCAATGTCTTTGCCCACCTTGTTTTTGTCGACATCGAACGCAGCTACAAAGTTGATGTCGCTCACATGGTAGCCGCCAAGGTTGACGTGCATCAGGCCTGGAATGAATTCATCCTCCTTGGCTTTTCTGTAGAACTGTACACCTTGCACCAGCGATGAGGCGCAGTTCCCGACACCGATGATTGCTACGTTGATCTTGCCCATGATTGCTTCTCCTTTAGGGGGTTGGTCTATTTAGTCCTTGGTCCTAATTCTTGGATTTCATGATGTTCGTTTTAGGTGGCCTTACCAGCCACATCGGCCTCCTCGTTCCATGTAGTACTTTATCTGCTACGCTTCCTATCACCCACCGGACGATGCCGGTTCGACCGTGAGTTGACATGGCTATTAAATCGATTTTGCCCTTTTCGGCAGATTTGATGATCTCATGGGCGGGATTGCCGACAACGATGTCATACTTTGCTGTTATTCCCTTTGCTTTCAAGCTGTCGATAATGCTCCCGAGATAGTCGTTGGCGGCATCCTGCATTGCCTTAAAAAAGCTATCCCATTCAGCGTTACCGAATACGCTGGTTTCCATTGCTCCTGGCGGCGAGATGACCTGAATCAGATGGACCGAAGCGTTTGTCTCTCTGGCCACTAGCTCAACATAATCCAGGGCTGCCTGGCCGGTATCGGAGCCATCCAGGGGAACGAGGATTTTGGAAATGGAAGCACCCTCTTTTTTTGCCTTCGCAGCTTTTTGTTTCTTGCCGGGGATGAGCAGCACGGGAGTTATCGCCTGGCTGACTATTTTCTCGGCCACACTTCCTATCCACCAGCGGGTAACACCACTTCGACCATGTGTGGCCATGACGATCAAATCGATATCGTTCTGTTTGCTGTAACTGAGGATTTTGTCCGCCGCGCTGCCGTAGACAATGACCGGGGTAGCTTCCACTTTCTCGTTACGTAAATCGGATGCTGCGCTTTCTATGTAGTCCTCCAGGAGGCGGTTGACGCGGCGACTCTTTCTGCCGATGCCTGCTCCCAAAACTTCAACCTCTGAGCCAAACCGTTTGGCCAGATACTTGATGTAAGGTAGCACGCTCTCGGCAGTCTTAGAACCGTCAAGCGGGACCAGAATTTTCCTTATAATTCTCTTTGCCATAAAAAACTAGCCCTTGATTATTGCAGTTACGCTTGTCTAATGCAAGTCGCTTGTGGTATTTTTTTAGAAGTGTTATTTGATTTTCATACTCATAGCTTTCACAGCGATGGTGTTTTGTCGCCGATTGAGCTAATTCGCCGTGCTGTTGTCAACGGGTATTCTGCTATCGCTATTACTGACCATGTAGCCCTCGGTTCTCTGGACAGGGTAATCAAGGAGGTCAGTGACGATTGCGCTCTGGCCAGGGCCTACTGGAATATTTTAGCTATTCCGGGCGTGGAGTTGACCCACATGCCACCTCAATCAATTTCTGAAACTGCTCAGAAGGCCAAGGAGTTGGGCGCCTGGCTAGTGGTGGTGCACGGGGAAACTCCTGTCGAACCCGTGGAAAAAGGCACCAATCTTGCTGCTGTGCAATCGCCTTTTGTTGATATCCTGGCTCACCCGGGATTGATAACTCCAGAGGAAGCTTTATTAGCAGCCCAGCATGGCGTGTTTCTCGAGCTTACCGCTCGAAGAGGGCATTCAACAACGAATGGCCATGTGGCGCTGACAAGCCAGAAGGCAAGCGCCAAACTTTTGGTCAACTCCGATGCTCATAGCGAGACTGACTTACTAACTCAAGCTTTGGCGTGGGATATCGCCAGACATGCCGGACTTGGTGAGCGGGAGTGCCAGGAGATTCTGGAAAGCCATCCCTTACTTCTGATAGAGAAGGTAAGGAAATAGCCCCAGCGTTTAAGACGCAGCAGCTTTCAGATTAGCTCTTGCCGATCCGGAATATCTTGGTTCCACAATTGGGACAAGCGCCCTTGGTTGCGGGCCGCTTATTCTTAAGGGTCACGCTCTGGGGATTCTTGATTTCTACCTTCTTCCGACATTTGAAGCAATAAGCCTGTGCCACCTATCCGTCCTCCTTTCTTTCAGGTTTGAATCATACCTATTATATATTGGCTGTCAAGCCTTCAGGCTCTCTTGAATTGCTATCGTCTGGTACGATGAAAACCCTCTTTGGATGCCAGCGCCTTGTCGCTGATGCAAAATGGAGCATGGCGATGAAGTTACCATCCAGGCTATAGACTCGACAATACTGGTTTGCATTGAGATGCTTTGTATCTAACGAGATACATTGGCCATTGGCTATCGCTGATTCTTTTTTCTTGTCTACGATAACAGCCGGCAAGTCCAGTAGCGGACTATCGGTTGGTAGCAAGAGACCTTCTAATGCCCCCTGGTTGGCAGCATCCTCGATTTGTTCTGGCGTTAGGGCATCTTCTATGCAAAAGGTCCCGCATCTCAGGCGGGATAGGTTCTCCAGGTGGGCATAGCAGCCTAGCTTCAACCCCAGGTCGTGGGCCAGTGAGCGTATATATGTACCCTTGCTGCATTCAATTTTGACGGTGGCGAAGGCAGTTTGGTAGCTAACAAGTTCGATCTTGCTGATTTCTACCCGCCTTGGCCTCGGGGTTGCTGGCAAGCCAGCTCGTGCCAGTTCATAATACCTCTTTCCGTTGTGCTTTAGTGCGCTGTAGGCGGGAGGCCTTTGCTCTATAAGTCCCTGAAACTCGACCAGTGCCTCTTCTATGCGGGCAGTCGTGATGCTACTTATATCTCCGTGGTGCGTAATGTGTCCTTCTCTATCAAAGGTGTCTGTGGCTATGCCGAGCTTAATTTGTGCAAGGTAGGCTTTGGAAGCGTCTGTGATGAATTGGATGATGCGTGTTGCCTGGCCCAGACAGCATGGCAAAACTCCGGTGGCCAAGGGGTCAAGTGTACCGGCATGCCCGATTCGTTTTTCTCCGGTCAGGCGTTTAAGCCAGGATACTACTTTGAACGATGTAATTCCTTCAGGCTTGTTGATGTTTAGAATGCCGTTAATGCTGGCCATCGTTTTCGGCGTTGTCTGACGTGACCTGCTCGATCAATCCCAGAATCCTAGCGCCCCTCTCAATCGAGTCGTCGAAGTGGAAGCTGAGGTGGGGTACTTGTCTCAACCTCAGGCGATTTCCCAGTTCCCGGCGAAGAAAGCCGGAAGCGGCATTGAATCCATCCAGTATCTCGCTCTTATTTGCTTCACCCACCAGGGTACTGATATATATCTTGGCATTATTAAGGTCGTGGGAAGTCCAAACCTCAGTTACCGAGATGAGACTGGAGAGACGTGGGTCATTGACCTGTTCCAGGAGCAAGTCGCTTATCTCCTTTCTGATGAGGCTGCTTATACGTTCAGCACGTCTGGTCATCTCTTTCTCCTAGCAATGTAAGATGCTGTATGAAGTATGATGTGGAGAAT
>VGOF01000052.1 GCA_016875975.1 Chloroflexota bacterium
TGCGTTCCAACGGGTTATCCCCCGCGAGCAACGGGCGAACCACGGGATTAGTTGAGTAAAGGCTATCGCGAAGCAAGCGACGGTGTACCGTTTCTGGCCTGGCTTCAAGGCATACCACCACACTTCGCTTGAGAAGTAGTTTACGATTGTCGGCATCCAATATGGCCCCACCCCCAGTAGCAATCACCACGTTTTTCCTGAGGCACGCTTGCCTCAACACCTTGCGTTCCAGCTCCCTGAATTTGCTTTCCCCGTCCTGTTTGAATATCTCAGGGATACTCTTCCCACTCGCATTCACAATTTCGGCATCGGTATCAATGGCTGCCCAGCCCAAATGTTCAGCCACCATGGCTGCAACACTGGACTTTCCAGTAGCTGAGAAACCTATGAGTGCAATATTGGCTTCGCGCTCTGCCATAGAACTTCAGGAGCCAGGAACATCCAAATAGGCACGGTAATTTGTGAGAGTCTCACGCAAATGATCACCGCCAAATTTCTCCAGCATGACATCTGCCAATACAATAGCTACCATTGCCTCTCCGACGATGCCAGCATCCGGCACTACACAAATATCGCTGCGCTCATAATGTGCCTTTGCCACTTTCCCGGTGCGTAAGTCGACCGAGGGCGAGGGCTTTCCCAGAGTAGCAACAGGTTTCACCGCCGCTCGGACTATTATCGGCTGACCGTTGCTCATGCCGCCTTCGATGCCACCAGCCCTATTAGTAACCCGATGCCAGGAAAATGGTCCCTCTGTGCTTGGCTCTATAATGTCGTGTGCCTGAGACCCCTTTGTTGCAGCCATGGCAAATCCACCGCCGATTTCAACTCCTTTAACTGCCTGGATGCTCATCACTGCTTGTGCTATTCTTCCATCAAGTCGGTTATCCCAGTGCACATGGCTCCCTAGCCCTACAGGCACGCCATCTACAACTATCTCAAAAACTCCACCTAAAGTATCACCCTCCGCCTTAGCCCTATCAATAGCTGCGACCATCGCCTTTTCACATTTGGTGCTGGCACAACGCAATGGCGATTTCTCAACCTGCTGCCAATCGATTTCAATGTCCAGTACAGCTTGTAGCTCACCTATGCTGACCGTGTGGCTATGTATGACAACGCCAAATTGTTCAAGGAACCTCCGCGCTACTGCTCCCACTGCGACTCGCGCTGCCGTCTCGCGTGCACTTGCCCGCTCCAATATGGGACGAATATCATCGATGTCGTATTTAATGACACCAGCAAGGTCGGCATGGCCAGGTCGTGGCATAGTCAATGGCTCTATCTGTTTACCATGGGGAGCGATACTCATTGTCTCTCGCCACTCCTCCCAAACTCTGTTCCGTATGACCAAACTGATCGGGCTCCCAATAGTGAAACCAAGGCGCACCCCAGAGACAATCTCTGCTATATCCTGCTCGATTTTCATCCGAGAGCTACGCCCATATCCTGTTTGCCGTCTCTTCAGATGATAAGAGATGAAGTCCTCGCTCAAAGGCAATCCTGCCACCATTCCTTCGATGATGGCCACCAGACCTTTGCCATGCGACTCACCTGCAGTCAAGAACCGTAGCTTACCCATTTCGATTCCCCTAACTAAAACGCACGATTAGCGATATTCAGGTTGCGGATAAGGGTTGCTCAAAGTCTGCAGGATAATCATATTCTCTGCGCCTAACAGTTGCACCTCTAAAATCCCCTGTAATCGTTTCAGGCTCAGTCCTAGAAGCGAACTCAATAAAGATGGTGCTTCACGTCTATAGTATTCAACCCTGGGTTTATCTACACCAGCAAGCTTGCCGGCCAAGTCTATGGCAGTATCCAGCCCCCCTAACTCATCCACCAAACCTAGCTCTCTGGCTTGCTCTCCTGTATATAACTGACCTGTAGCCAGGCTCCGTACCTTCTCTACATCAAGGCCCCTGCCTTCGGCAACAGTTTGCACAAACTGCTCATAGAACTGATCAGTTATCTTCTGCATAAGCTCACGTTCCTCGGGAGTCAACTCTCGGAGACCAGCATACATGTCTTTGTACTTACCGCCTTTGAAAACATCCACATCGATGCCGAGCTTATTATATAACCCCTTGATATTGGGTATTTGAGAGATAACGCCGATACTACCAGTTAGTGTAGCTGGCAAAGCTACTATTTTGTCGGCCTTGGATGCAATATAGTAACCTCCAGAAGCAGCTACACTGCCGAAACTGACTACTATTGGTTTATCCAGTTTTTCGATTTGAGTCAGAATCTCCTGGCAAGCAGCTGCGCTCCCGCCAGGGCTTTCGATCTGAAGGACGACTGCCTTTACCGACCAATCAGCCCTAGCTCTATCTAACTGGCTCCTGACCAACTGTGGCGTGATGGCACTTCCGGTAAAAAACAAAAACCCACCTGCCTCGGACTGAACTGGGCCACTGAGCGGAATGACTGCCACCTTGCTCTCCACAACGTTACAGCCGGCCAGTGCAATAACTGCAAAAAACAAGAACGATATCATGACTATATTCGATGCCCTTTTGACCATTATGTACCTCCTGTTCTGAGTTATGTTGTACGCTTTCTCGCCGCGGCAAACATTATGTCAAGTGGCGCTTCCCTACCAGTCCAGATTTCAAAAGAAGCTGCCCCTTGATACACCAGCATGGGCAAACCGTTCAGAGTGCTAGCGCCTGCTTTTTTCGCTTCCCGCAACAACGGTGTCTCTGCTGGATTATACACCAAGTCATAGACCAGAGCATTCTGTGGAATCCAATCAGCAGCCAGCGGAGACTGGCTTTCATCAAGAGAGTGCCACATCCCCACGGTAGTGCAATTTACAATCAACTGAGAACTTCGTGCTGCCTCGCGCAGACGGGACGAGTGCCAGGGCATCAACAGAATTTCGGTCGTTTTACCAGCTCTAGCGATATAATCTCGTCCCTTTTTCACCAGGGCTTCAACACGCTCTACAGTTCGATTGATTATAACCAAGGAACCTACATCTTGACTCAACAAGGCAAAACAGACAGCACGAGCAGCCCCACCTGCACCTAAAATAGTAGCGCACTTACCCTTAGGGTCGAACTTCGCTTCCGTATCCAAGCTACGCAGAAAGCCTTCTACGTCTGTGTTATGGGCTTGAAGTTCTTCCTCACGGCTAACAATGGTGTTTACTGCTCCAATTTCCCTAGCACTAGCGTCAATTACGTCAACAAAATCAAGAATCTTTTCTTTATAGGGAACTGTTACATTTGCTCCTATAACATTGGGCTGCCGCAGTTTATCCACCACCGCCCGTAACATTTTAGGTGATGTTTCCCATGCTTCATAGTGAACATCAAGATGGTAGTAGTCGAGTGCAGCCTGCTGAAAATCCGGGGATAGTGAATGTCTCAGTGGATAGCCAATAAGGCCAATGAGTTGTGTCATTGAGCAGAGGTCTTCAGGCTATCGAGGTAACCTTGCAGCACGAAGGCAGCCGCAGCCGCATCTGTCCTAAGCCTAGCTGTCTTTCCCCTGGTGCCAGCTGCAGCTAATAGGCGCTCTACAGCTACGGTCGACAACCGCTCGTCACGTGTCTCAATGTTGACATCGGTATGTTCTGAAAGCATGGCTACAAATGTCATCACTTTGTTGGCTTGAGCTCCAAGATTGCCATCCATGGAATATGGCAACCCGACCACGATCTTCTGCACTCGGTGTTTTTCGATGATATCCAAAATAGTAGCCACAGCCTTATCATCACTATCACGCATTATGGTAGCAAGCGGGCTAGCCAGTATCTCATCCGGGTCGCTCATAGCCACCCCGATTCGCTTATCACCTATGTCTAGACCTAACACACGCATAGAATCATTAGTCACCTTTGCTGACCAATTTTCTTACCAGCTTCAAAGCCTCATCGATCGTACCCTTATCCCTGCCACCAGCTTGAGCCATACTTGCCTTGCCCCCACCACTACCACCAGTCACTCCTGCCACCTGTTTTACTATATCACCCGCATGAAATCCCTTTCCCAACAGGTCAGGAGTCACTACAGCTATAAATGCAGGCTTTCCATCGCAAACAGTACCCAGCACTATGACTGCACTACCAAGTTTGTCACGCAACAAATCACACATCTCTCTCAAAGTAGACAAGGAGGAATCGGGTACTCTGGCAGCCAACACTGTTATGCCATTTACCTTCTCTGCCTTTTGTATCAATGACTCAACCGCATTCTGCGATAGATTCTTCTCCAGAGTTGCCAAGCGTTTACGCGCTACAGACAACTCGGCGATAAGAGCCTCAACTTTTCGTGGAGCTTCCTCAGTTGAACCCCTCGTTTGACTTGCGATTTCTTCAAGTGCCGTCAACCGCTTCTCAAGCAAGCTATACGCCCCTCTACCAGTAAGAGCCTCGATTCTACGCAACCCACTGCCAATACTACTTTCAGAGACAATCAAAAACAAACCGATTTCTCCCGTTGCTTTCACATGTGTCCCACCACAAAGCTCAGCACTTACCGGAGGCTGGCCTATTTCTATTACCCGAACCTTATCACCGTATTTCTCGTCAAATAGGGCAATGGCCCCTCCGCCAACAGCCTGCTTGTACGGCACATCCTCATGGCGTACTACAGGAAGATTCTGCAATATCAAGTTGTTGACAAAACGCTGTATTTCGTCTAGCTGTTGCTTACTGATAGCCGACAGATGAGAAAAGTCAAAACGCAGGTGTCCCGGACTAACTAAAGACCCCCTTTGTTGCACATGGCCACCAAATACATGGCGCAATGCCGCCTGAAGCAAATGCGTCGCCGTGTGATTGCGTGCTATGTCAAGACGCCTATCAATGTCTACCATCGCTTCGACGTCGTCAGCTTCAGAAACCGAACCTTTCACCACCTCCCCACAATGAATAGTTCTGCCTGCTGCGTCTCTAACAACATCAGTGACACGCACCTCACCCCCAGAGCCAACGATTCTGCCGGTATCGCCTACTTGGCCTCCCATCTCACCATAAAAAGGCGTACGGTCGAGAACGAGGGTTACTCTTTTGCCACTGCCATCAGAACCCCGCATTGACACCTTGCTTACCTTTGCTCGTGCGGTTAACTGATCGTACCCCACAAACTCAACTTCCAACCCCATCATCGGCGAAACCAATCCCTCGTGATTCGTAGTGAATTTATGACTGGACCTCGCTCTCTCCCGTTGCTTCTCTATCGCATCCTCAAAGCCACGGATATCCACCTTTAATCCCTTCGTACCAGCAATATCAGCAGTCAACTCAGCAGGAAAGCCGTATGTATCCCAGAGCCTAAAAACCTCTTCGCCCGAGATAAAATCCCGCCCTTGCCTGACGGCTTCCGCGGCAGTTCTATCAACCAAATTGATTCCAGCATCCAGGGTGCTGAGGAACTTTTGTTCTTCTATTTTGACTATTTCCTCTATGAGATTTTCGTTTTTCGCTAGTTCGGGATACACATGCCTCATCTTCTTAATCACCACACCACACACCTGACTTAAAAACATATCTTCTATGCCCAATTTCCTGCCAAAGAAACTTGCTCTGCGCAAGATGCGCCGCAATACGTATCCCCGCCCCTCATTGGATGGCAAAACACCATCAGCAATGAGAAAGGCGATTCCCCTACTGTGTTCGCTTGCTACCCTGATTGCGTGGTCGACAGCACTATCCTTTCCATATTTCTTGCTCGCTAAGCTGCAGATTTTGTCTCGAATAGGTAGGAAAAGGTCAGTATCATAGACCGAGGCTACTCCCTGCATGACGGCTGATATTCTCTCCAGCCCCATTCCAGTGTCAATATTCGGTTTTGGCAGCTTCGTGCGTTTACCATCACGCTCTTGATTGTACTCCATGAACACCAAGTTCCAGACCTCAGAAAAACGATTGCAATCGCAGGCAGGACTACATTCAGGTCTACCACATCCTATCTCCCCTCCAAAATCATAATGGATCTCGCTACAAGGGCCACAAGGGCCAGAATCACCGGCCGGACCCCAGAAATTGTCCCTCTCGCCTAACCGTACAATACGCTCGGTAGGGAAATCTATTTCCCGCCAATGCTCAAAGGCTTCGTCATCGTCGAGAAATACGGTCACCCAGAGCTTATCTGGGTTTATTCTCAGCCGTTGTGTAACAAATTCCCAACCCCAAGCAATTGCCTCTTTTTTGAAATAATCGCCCACGCTAAAGTTACCAAGCATCTCGAAGAAAGTGAGGTGCTTGGCATCGCCCACAGAATCGATGTCGGTAGTGCGAAAGCACTTCTGACACGAAGCCAAACGCGAGCTAGGAGCAGTAGCCAAGCCCAGAAAGTAAGGTTTGACCTGTACCATGCCAGCAGTAGTCAACAGCATTGTAGGGTCGCCATGAGGAATTAAAGAGGAGCTGGGAATGACTTTGTGCTGTTTTTCCTCAAAAAAGTGTAGGAATAGTTCCCTAATCTGGTCGCTGGTCAAGTAACTGTCACCTCCAAGGGATTTTAATGAAGTATGGCCGACGGTGTCAATCAGACTGCTTCGGTTTCCAGCTTACTATGATGCCTAGCTCTCAGCTTCACCGTCAGCCTTTTTTTGTGCTACAATTCGAATCAATCGAGGTAGTAATTATGCCCATCTATGAATATATGTGCCATGGTTGCCAACATAAGGTTACATTATACCTGCAAACGCACTCCACGTCTCCTCCACCATGCCCACAATGTGGCAATAACACCCTGGACCGCGTTTTTTCTACTTTCGCAGTGCGTAAAACCCACAAAGATGTCTATGATAGCATCCTCTCCAACAACCAGCTTACACGGGGAATGATGAGAAATGACCCGAAGGCTTTGGCGGAGTGGAACAGACGGATGAGCCAGGGCGAGCCAGTGGCACCTGAATACGAAGAGACGGTCGAAAGAATGGACAGAGGTGAAATGCCCCCCCTGCAAATGGCAGGAACTGGCTCTCCTGTCGAAGAATCAAACACTGAGTGACTGTTATGCCTATCTACGAATTCTACTGCCCTTCGTGTCGCAAAAAGAGCAGTTTGTTCACAAGAAGTGTTCCGTCTTCGCTGGACCCCAGATGTACAACGTGTGGTGGCAGCGACGTGGTACGCCTTGTTTCCTCTTTCGCCTACCACAAGTCAATGCAAACAATCCACGAGGAAAGCGGTGAACCGACTTTGCACCCAAACCCTGATTACTACAAAGACCCTCGCAATATCGGCAGGTGGGCAGAGAAACGATTTCAAGACATGGGCATGGAGTTGCCTAGTGAAATTCAGCAAAAGATACAGGCCGCCCGAGATGGGGAGTTGCCTGAACCTTTGAAGGATTTGCAGAGTGCCTCGCCAGACGCTTCGTATCATTGATGCCAATTGCAATCGCATCGGCGAAGGGCTGCGCTTCCTCGAGGATATCGCTAGATTTATCCTCAACGACGCCCAATTGAGCCATGAACTCAAGACAACGCGCCATAGCTTGATTGACAGCCTGAGCAACTTCGGTGCAGAATCACTCTCGGCAAGAGACCCTACGGGAGACATTGGCCAGAACATCAAATCCATTGGCCAACACCATGATTTAGCTTCCCTGGTAACAGCCAACGCCAAGAGAGTGGAGGAGGCTTTGCGTGTCACAGAAGAGCTAGCCAAGCTGCCAGACATCAGCCCAACACTCTCTGCAAAGCAATTTGAACAAGCACGGTTCACCGTGTACTTGTTGGAGCGCGAGCTGTTGGCTAAGCTGCTTCGCCAGGCTAAGGTTAAGGGCATAACCGGACTATATGTAATAATCGACACACAGATAATAAGCCATGAAAACATCCTGGATGTCGCGAGAAAAACCATCCGCGGTGGAGCGAAGGCCCTCCAACTCCGCGATAAACTAGCGAACAAACGCACTCTCTTTAACATAGCTCGAGACTTTGCTGGATTGTGCCATGAGTCCAATTGTCTCTTTATCATGAACGACTACCTAGATATAGCCATTGCTGCCCATGCTGATGGCCTCCATGTAGGACAAGACGATTTACCGCTGGAGATAGTTAGGAGAGAGCTACCCATTGACAAGATAGTTGGAGTATCAGCTCGCACCTTAGCCGAGGCCCAAAAGGCGGAGGCCGAGGGTGCTGACTATATTGCAGTTGGTTCTATATTCCCATCACCAACCAAGAGAGAGGCCGAAGTGGTCGGATTAGAGAGACTAAAACAAGTTAAACAGGCGATCTCTATTCCTGTAGTAGCCATCGGAGGCATAAACAAAGAGAACATCTGCCAAGTTGTGACCTTAGATGTGTCAGCAATCGCAGTGATCAGCGCTGTATTCTCTGAGACCAATATAGAAAAGGCCACGCACCAACTGGTGAGACAACTTGAAAAAGAAAGCCACAAATAATCTAGAAGCGATAGCCGAAAAAATACGGGACTTCTTCTCAACCAGAGATACTGCAAGAGAAGAGGTGATCAGGCTTTGCCGAGAGGTTATACGATACAGCGCCAATGCCATACGAGCTGTGCACCGACAAGACCAGACTGGAGCAAAGCAATTACTGGGGTTCGCACATAATTCGTTGCGCCAGATATCTAAATCCGTA
>VGOF01000053.1 GCA_016875975.1 Chloroflexota bacterium
ACTCCAACCGCTTTTGACCGTCTCCTCGGAACGCGTTTGGGATCTGCAGCCACGGACTGCTTGGCCAGAGGTGAGCATGGCGTATTGATCGGCCTTCTTCAGGGAAAAATCGCTGTCACCCCCCTAATCGAGGTCGTCTCGAAAAAGAAACCCCTAGATCTCTCGCTCTGGAGGATGGCCCAGGTTCTCGCAAGATAACTGAACCCTATCCCTGTCCTATACACCCACCACTCCATCGCAAAATCACAGGTTTAACCCCCAATTTCAGTTCCTCCATCACTTCTAAAATATTTTGGACGATGGACACTCTTTGGGGGAGGTCCTGTAGTAGAAGGTGGAAGGTGGATTGTGGAATAACTCTATATTCCGAAGCAAGTGCGAATACGGATAAGTTCTTTCTCTTCCTTGAGGCTGTATCACAATTAGCCGTTCGCCCTGAGGCCCTCGAAGGGTGAACGGTTCCTTTAGGACAGGGCTTGTCGAATCGTGAATAGACCGAGGATATAGTCTCGTTAGAGCGAAGAATTTCAAATTCCATTTGATTTTTAGGCCCCTTTTTGATACATTGGGGCACAATCACCCCCCGCAATAAAGGAGATGCGAATTGCATTTCCTCTTATCCATAGAAAGACATTGATCCAGCAGTTTGGGGTTTCCGGCAATGAAATACCAATACTACACTTTCCAATATGGTATTCCGGTAGCATGAACAATCTATAAGGCGGATATGACGGTACAAAACTTTAAAGGAGATTATACAATGGAGACAAGCATAGCAGTTTTTAAGGGGAAGGAAATTAGAAAGAAGATCCATAATAAGGAGTGGTGGTTTGTGGTGGAGGATGTTGTTTTGGCGCTCATTGATTCCAGTGATCCCAAGCAATATATCCAGAGGATGAAACAACGTGATCCTGAGCTTGGAAAAGGGTGGGTACAGATTGTACATACCCTTTTGATCGACACTTCTGGCGGACCCCAAAAAATGAATTGTGCTAATACGGAAGGCATCTTCCGTATCATTCAATCTATCCCTTCTCCTAAAGCGGAACCATTCAAACGCTGGCTGGCAAAGGTGGGCTACGAGCGGGTGCAGGAGATCGAAGACCCGGAGCTGGGAACGAAGAGGACCCGTGCGCTCTATAAGGCGAAGGGCTATTCTGACGACTGGATCGAAAAGAGGATGCGGGGCATTGCCATCAGGGAAGAGCTTACGGACGAGTGGAAAAAGAGGGAGGTAAGGCGTGAGAGGGAGTACGCCATCCTTACGGCCGAGATCGCAAAAGCCGCCTTCGGCATAACACCTGGGAAGCACAAGAAAATAAAAGGGCTGAAACGCGAAAACCTCAGGGATCATATGACCGATCTCGAGCTGATATTCTCAATGCTGGGCGAGGCGGCCACGACCGAGATAACACGGGTTGATGATGCAAAAGGGTTTCAAGAAAGCAGGCATTCGGCACGTAAGGGAGGAGAAGTCGCCGGCAAAGCAAGAAAGGATCTTGAACAAAAGACCGGCAAGCGGGTTGTGTCACGTGAGAATTACCTAACAACTTCACAGGGAATAAAGAAAATAGAAAGGAAGTGATTCCGGAATGAGCGGACCTGTTCTTTCTTCCCATTTTGTGCTTTGGCACTCTGGTTCCGTTTTATGCCCTTTTCTTTTGGGTGCGACTTCATTGCCAAGATAGAAAAAGCAGCAAGATCTATCTCTGAGGACTTCACCATGAAAAAGGAATTTTATGCCCATTCCCGGGAAGGCAGTCCACCAGAAGATTGGCACAAACTCGAAGATCATTTGAAAAGCGTCGCAGAACTGGCGCGAAAGTTTGCAAGTCAATTTAATGCCGGCGACTGGGGGTATTTGGCAGGGTTATGGAAACGATTAAAAAGAGAATACAAAGGAGGTGGTCTTTTATGAATGACTATCAGGTAGCGCTCGAAGTTGCTGGCCCGGCGGCGATGTTTACGAGACCGGATACGGGGTCTACACCTATTTCGTACCCTGTTCCGACTTTTTCTGCTGCGAAGGGTATGTTCGAAGCGGTGGCATGGTTGCCCCACGCATATATTCAGCCAACCAAGGTCGAAGTATGCAGGCCGGTTCATTTTCAAAGATATGTGACGAATTATCGGGGCCCTTTGCGTAGCCAAGGTCAACTGAAGAAGAATGCATCATATCAGCTCATTGCGACGATTCTAGTCGATGTTTGTTACCGGATCTATGGCGAAGTTAGGGTCAAGAAAACGAGTACCCGCGGAGAGGGCGATCCAAGATTGAGGAAAAGGCGTGGGACCATAGATTACCAAACAATTCTGAGAGATCGTTTTAACGAGCGTCTTGTAAAAGGACAGACATACTACACCCCCTGTTTGGGCTGGAAAGAATTCGTGCCCAGCTACTTCGGTGTTTTTCGCGAAGGCACGAAGCGGGAGGAAAGCGTTGATGACATTGTCATTACCTCTTTTTTGTATTCAATGTGGGAGCATCGCCAACTTAGACCCGAATACGTCCAGAATTGGAGAATCGTTAAAGGCGTGGTGTCATACACACATCAAACCCCTACGGAGGATGAACTAAATGCTGAATGAAACATGGCAATTATGGCAGGCACTCGAGAAGGCAAAGATTCCAGTAGAGTCCCAGCATCCTCTAATCAAGCCTCTGCCAACTTCTGAAAAGAACCTGCTGCGGGTTCGTTTGAACGTCAAAGGCGATGTTGTTTCTGTCGAGGACGTTGCCGAGGAAGAGCGAAGCGGAATCAGGAGGATTGTACGGAGCAGCGATGGGAGCTTCCCTGTCATCAAAGTTAATCAGCCATTGCTGGATTTCCCTGAAAGGGCAGCAGTCTGGGATGATCTGGGCAGATCAAGGCAGGAGAGTAACAGAATAGACCTGTTGAGTGTGGCATTTAAGGAAGCTCCCAAAAGATCGTGGGCAGATGCGGGGTGGCAATGGAGTGACTCACTCGATAAAGCCAACCTTCTCGTGGAAATGCTTGAAGGCGATGAGAAACTTGAAAGTATTGCGTCCCTTGCTCAGCGTTTCCAGAAAGCGTTGCAGAATGAGACTTCATTCATCTCAGAGATTGGCACAGTTGCCCTCACTCGTCTGCGGACTGGCCGCCTCGCTGCTTTAAAAGTCGTTCAGGAGTTGCTCGTCGGAAAGGGTAAAGACAATCGTGGGAGGGATAAGAAGATATCAGTGTTGTTAGTGCTTGAATTCGATGAAGGCGGGTCAGTTTACACAAAACAGGGATGGCAGTACATAGCTGATGTCTTGCCCACCAATTTGTCGGCTACTCAGAGGAGCCATGAGCATCGCGCTACCAAGTCCGCATTTGGTGGAAACGGCGTTCTGCTCAAGGAGCCTTTTCCGCCAGTGAAACTACCTGTCCTTGGTGCCTATTTTCCTCTTGTGTCGATGGCCAGTGATGCCGACAAGGCGAAGTGCAACAAACGATATGGCCTCACAGAATACGCTGTCTGTCCCGTGACTAAAGTGCAGAGCAGACGTATGCAGGACGCTTTGACGTGGTTGGTGACACGTGAGGAAGGTACGACATGGAGGGGTGTCGCCAGCGGCAGGTTCGAGATGGATGCACGGACGCACAAGAAGAAAGATAAGCGAGACCTTCTGATAGTTTTTGTGGATGAGAAGCCGGATTTGGACGCAAAGACTGCAAGCTATTTCGGCTCAGGCAGTGATATTGCTCAAGGCAAGTTCGAGGTCGATGCGAAGGCGGTATGTGACGCATTTGATGCCGTAGTTCAAGAGCATCCGAAATCTAAGCTCAATCTATTCTTGATTCGGGAGGCATCGGATGGACAAGTCCAGATTGCCTTGGCAGAGTCGCCTTTTGTGAAGGATGTGCTGGACAAGGCAAAAGGCTGGCAAACGGCTGCGAGGCTAAATGTACCTGATGTTACTCTGCACTTACAATCAGAAACATCCTTTAACAAGAAAACTCTCCCCGCAGTTGAGCACGCCCGACCATTGGCGCCTTATCCCGATCAGGTCGTACGTCTTCTATCTCATCAGTGGGTCCGGGATGGGTCCTCACCAAGAGATAAAAGTGGAAAGCTGCAGAAGGCGAGTCAAGAGATAGTTGGACCTGGGTTGGGAGAGGTGCTTGCCTTAATGCTCAGAATGGAAGGTAAGTGGGAACCATCGGCGAGGCGGATGCTCAATTTGCTTATCGGACGTGTTGGGCCATTGTTGATCGGTGTTTTTTCAGCAAAACACTCATATGGCCCGCGGCAGACCCAAGGAAAACATGAGCCGCTTTCAGACTACCCTCGAAGATCAAGGGAAACCGCACTGCGGGCGGTGGCAGTGCTTGGAATTCTATTGGACGCGTTTGTGTCCAGAAAGGAGACATACATGAAAGAAGTACCTTATCAGGTTGGGCAAGTCCTGGCCCTTGCCGATACGCTGCACAAGGACTACTGTATTGTGGTCCGCAAGGGACAGTTGCCCAATTCGCTCATTGGCACGTCCCTCATGCGAAGGGCATTGGATAATCCGGCCAGCGGATTGGCAGATATTAGCGAGCGGATGATGGAGTATATTCGATGGGCGAAGGTCGTCCAGGTATCCCAGGATTGGCCACAGGATGACCAGAGAAGAATTGCGGTAAACGAAGCGCGGAAGAAACTGCGTCAATACCAGCAACTTGCGGAGAAACTCGGAACCTCCGATCTACCAAAAGAATGTAATGACATGATGAAAGCTCAACTTCTGCTGGGGTTCCTGGCGTCTCCCCCTGCTGAAGAACAAATCGATGAAGGAAAGGAGGATAACTAATGAATACGGAAGAAACGAAAGAAAAGATTGCTATCCCGAGAGCAACAGGGTTGCTTGTTATCGTTGTTGAGAACAGCAACCCCAACGGTGACCCCGATCAAGAGAGCGATCCACGCCGCCGCAGTCATGACAATCGCGGCATGATTACGGGCGTATCCTTCAAACGCAAACTTCGGGATTTGGTCCTGCGGAAAGACGAACTGGTCTGGCCACGAATTGCCACAGAGTACGGGATTAAGGATAACAACGGATCATGGATCAAGGACAATCTCGAGTTCGACATTCTTGAGCAGCGCGATATCCGGTCTGAAGTAAACCAGATGCTAAACAATAACCAGTTCGATGTATTCAAGAATCGATTCTGGGATGCTCGTGTCTTCGGAAACACATTTTTGGAGGAAGGTGTTTCGGACACAATTCGCTCTGGGGTAGCCCAGTTCGCACTGGCTGTCTCTGTCTCTCCAGTTCGGGTACACCGGCTGACCAAGACAAAGCTGGCCCCTGCTCAAAGCAGCCGTCAAGGAGAGGAAGGCCCTTCGCGCGGGATGGCGCCGCTGGCCCATCGAGTCGTGGAGCACGGCGTATATGGAATGCCCTTCTTCATAAATCCTACCGGCGCGCAAGGAAAACGCGGAACAGGCTGCACTCCTCTTGATATCGCGCTGCTTCTGAAGCTTATCCGTTATGCCTATCCTCACACCAAGTCTGACATCCGTCCTTTAGTTGAGGTTCGTCACGCCTGGTATGCCGAGCATGAGGATGACCTGGGGTCTTTCTCTGAATTCGAGTTTTTCGAGAAGCTTACACCAAGACGCAAGGGCGGAGATAAAGAAAAAGAAAAGCCGTCGGTGAGTGGTCTCCCGTTAACGGATCAATATGAGGTGCCTGATAAAATGCCAAACGAATTTAGAGGTAAACTTAAGAATGGCAAGCTATATGATCTCTGCATCGAACTGCCGGAATGGTGCAGCCAAATCAAGGGAGATGGCAGGAATGGCTAGTGATACGCCTCTGGCCCATAGTCCGCGACACGGGATTCGTTCTCAGACCTATTTCGAGCACATTTCAAACGTTTGCCGTCAAGCAGTCTGCAATGCACAAAACGCTGCTATTTACTACACCGGCGACCGTAATGCCTTTGTTAGCTGGATTGAAGCCGCCGCGGTGTATCACGATCTGGGCAAGCTCGATAAGGCAAATCAGGTGGTTCTCCAAAAAGACTCAAGAAAGCCCTTGCCGATCGCTCATGATGATGCAGGCGTGGCCGAACTGGATAAACTCGGCTGGCAGGAAGCGGTGATCCTTGCGTATGGACATCACGATGGATTGTTCAGCCGTGATGAAGAATTTGCTAAACAGGGTCGACCATTCAGGCAATTGAAGAGAATGGTGCCTGACGGTGAGAAGGTGGCCGATCATGTTGATCGTAAGTTGGGGGTTTACGAAAGCCTCCACGAGGCGGCAGGTTGCCAAAAGCTACCACTAGTTGAACCGCCAGGGCCACTGCATATATGCGGTTTTACCCGGCGAATTGCTCTTTCTTGCCTTGTGGATGCTGATCACGGAGACACTGCTCGCCATTACGGCAATGAGGTTAAGACTCTGAAAGTCGAACCGCGATGGCAAGAACGTCTCGCGGCTTTAGAGCGTTACGCGGGTGGTTTACCACAGGGAAAAACTGAACAGGAGCAGGTACGCAACCATTTGCGAAAACGATTGTTCGAGGTCTGCCGTGACGCTCCACTCGATCCTCCGATTCGGACCTGCGATGCGCCTGTGGGGAGCGGTAAGACGACGGCAGTGATGGCGAACCTCTTGCGGGTAGCGGCAGAGCGGAAGCCTCAATTGCGACATATCATTGTGGTTCTCCCCTATACCAACATCATCACCCAATCGGTCGAGGTCTATCGAAAGGCGCTTGTGCTGGAAGGGGAAAGCCCGGAGAACGTGGTGGCTGAGCATCACCATCGGGCGGACTTCGCTGACTTAGAACTGCGTCAACTTGCAACACTATGGGAGGCCCCGATCATCATCACGACTGCAGTGCAGTTCTTCGAGACGTTAGGCAGCCATCATCCGGCGAGATTGCGGAAACTGCATGAACTTCCTGGCTCGGTCGTCTTCGTCGACGAAATGCACGCTGCAATTCCCTCGCATTTATGGCCGCAGATGTGGCGTTGGATCGAGATCTGGACGCGCGAGTGGGGAGGTTATTTGGTGCTGGCGAGCGGTTCCATGCCGCGATTCTGGAAATTGGATGAATACAAAGACCTCATTCGTGGCAACGATAAAAAGCCCATGCCTGAAGTGCCGGATTTGGTGACGGACGATTCCCTTCGCAGTAAATTGAAGAAAATGGAGGAGCGGCGGATCATCTATAGACGGCGGCCAGAAGATGCCGATGCGCTTGATTGCCAAGGCATTGTGGACTTTGTCATTCGGAAGGAACCTGGACCGCGGCTCCTCATCGTAAATACCGTGCAGACTGCCGCTGTGATTGCCCAAGCAATGCGCGAATTGGGTCATAATGTGCTGCACCTGTCGACGGCGCTTGCTCCGGCTCACCGGGACTTGGTTGTGGAAAGAGTGAAGCTGCGACTTCGAGATAAAATAAAGAACTGGACACTTGTCGCAACCAGTTGCGTCGAGGCGGGGATGGACTTCTCTTTTCGAACTGGATTTCGAGAACGCGCATCAACGGCGAGCCTTATCCAGATAGGAGGTAGGGTTAGTCGAGGGGATGAATTCATCGATGCTGAAGTCTGGGATATTCTTCTTCGTGACGACCAGTTTCGCAATAATCCAGTCATATCAATTTCGCGCAGAGCATTGGACCACTTCACACCGAATGAATTAAGCCGTATGCCCCCATTTGAATTAGCAACCATTGCCATGAGACGCGAATGGACGTCTGGGGCTGAAGAGAAAGCCAGACAACTGATCGAATACGAGGATGCAATGGAATACCCAAACGTCTCAAAGGAGACTCGGGTGATAGACACGGACACTCGGACAGTTATCGTTGATAAGTCCCTCGCCGTGGCTCTCCGTAAGGGCGAAAAAGTGTCGAGAGTAGAGATCATGAGATACAGCGTTCAAATTTGGGCCAGCAAGATCGGTAAGCTTGCCTTGGAACCTGTAACTCACTGTAGACAATCATCTGATTCAGACATTTATTTCTGGAGCTATGAGTATGATCCTGATTTTCTTGGGTACATGAAGGGTGTGCTGAAGTTGGAGGAGTTCATTGCTTCAGGTGGAGCCATCATTTGACGAGACTCAATAACCTTATAAGAAATTTGAGAGGTACTCTGCAATGACCACCCCCAAAGACCTCCCCCAGCTTATTCCGCCTCACGGCGGGTATCGGGAGCTGCAATCTTACCGGATGGCGGAGATTGTTTTTGATGCTACCATCGCCTTTTGTGACCGCTTCATCGACCGGCGTTCCCGGACCCATGACCAGATGGTTCAGGCAGCGCGTAGCGGCAAGCAAAATATTGCCGAAGGCAGCATGGCCTCCGGTACCTCCAAAAAAACCGAACTCAAACTCATTGGCGTGGCGCGAGCGAGCCTTGAAGAATTGCTTCTTGATTTTCAAGACTTTCTGCGACAAAAAAACCTTCCCCTCTGGGACAAAGATCATGAGCAAGCTCGAAAAGTAAGAGCGCTTGCTCATGAAAAAAATAGGTCTTATTCGACCTATAAACCCTATCTGGAGGCTTCGCCTCCTGAAGTTGCCGCTAATGCGGCGATCTGTTTA
>VGOF01000054.1 GCA_016875975.1 Chloroflexota bacterium
CTGGACAAGACCGGCGCTGGCGACCAGGGCATGATGTTTGGCTTTGCCTGCACTGAGACACCTGAGCTGATGCCTTTGCCCATTTCTCTGGCTCACAAGCTGTGTCGCAGGTTAGCTCAGGTGCGGAAGGACAAGACCATACCCTATCTTCGCCCTGACGGCAAGTCTCAGGTGACCGTGGAGTATAGCCGTGGCAAGCCAAAGAGGGTGGATTCGGTGGTCATCGGCGCGCACCATGCCCCGGGCGTTAGCCGCGACAAGATAGAGCGTGACATCAAAGAGAAGGTGGTCAAGGCTGTCATCCCATCCAATCTGATGGACGATAAGACCGCATACTACATCAACGGTGCCGGCCAGTTCATCATCGGCGGCCCGGTGTCGGATACTGGCTTCACCGGTCGCAAGATACTGGTGGATACCTATGGAGGCTATGCTCGCCACGGCGGCGGCGCCTTCTCCGGCAAAGACCCCACCAAGGTTGACCGCTCTGCCAGCTATATGACGCGATACATCGCCAAGAACCTGGTGGCTGCCGGCCTGGCTGACCGTGCTGAAGTCCAGGTTTCCTACGTCATCGGCAAAGCCCACCCGCTGTCTATATCCTGCGAGACCTTTGGCACGGGGAAGGTATCTGACGAGATGATAATAGAGCTAATTAAGAAGCACTTCGACCTGCGACCTGAGGCCATCATCAGGCATTTTGACCTGCGCCGTCCCATCTACCGCCAGACCGCTGCCTATGGGCATTTCGGCAGGGAAGATTTGGATTTGCCCTGGGAGAAGACGGACAAGGCAAAAATCCTCAAAGCTGAGGCTGGGCTGAAATGATCAAATTCGGAACTGATGGCTGGCGGGCGGTTATCGCCGAAGACTTCACCTTCGATAACGTCAGGGCCTGTGCCCAGGGGACGGCAGATTACCTGGACGAGGCAGGGTTTGCTGGACTTGGCCTGGTCATTGGCTATGATACCCGTTTCGCCTCTGAGGATTTTGCCGCCGCTGTGGCCGAAGTGCTGGCTGCCAACAACATCAGGGTTCATCTTTGCTCCCAGGCAGCGCCTACGCCGGTGATAAGTTATCTGGTCACTGCCACGAAGTCGGCCGGCGCCGTAATCATCACTGCCAGCCATAACCCGGGGAAGTGGAACGGCTTCAAGTACAAGGACTCTACCGGCGCCAGCGCTCCCACGGAGATTGTAGCGACCATAGAGGAGAACGCCAACCAAGCGCTGGCTTCGTGCAGCGTCAAGCGCATGGCGCTGTCGGAAGGGCTAAAGAGCGGATTTATCGCCTACATCGACCCGGTTGAAGCCTACTTTCAGCAAATAGAACGTCTGGTTGACCTGGAAGCCATCCGCCGGAGCAGCCTCAAGGTCATTGTTGACTCTATGTATGGCGCCGGCATGGGCTACTTCAAGAAGCTCCTTCACGGTGGGAAGATTCAGATTATGGAGATAAACGGTGAGCGCAATCCTTGTTTTCCGGATGTCCAGCCTGAGCCTATTGCTAAAAATCTAGCAAAGCTCTCCGGAACGGTGCGAGAGCAAAAGGCTAGTGTAGGCATTGCCAACGATGGCGATGCTGACCGCATCGGCATCGTGGATGAGAACGGCGAGTTTCTCAATCAACTCCAAGTCTTTGCCCTGCTCACGCTTTATTTCCTGGAGGTGCGCAAAGAGCGTGGCGCTATAGTCAAGACGCTGACCGATACCAACATGCTCGATATGCTGGGGGAGGAATATGGTGTCCCTGTTTACGAGACGCCAGTGGGCTTCAAATACGTGGCGCCGGTGATGAAAGAGAAGGATGCCATGATAGGCGGTGAGGAGAGCGGGGGATACGGCTTCCGCGGCCATGTACCCGAAAGAGATGGTATCCTCGCTGGCCTGTACTTCCTCGACCTCATGATAAAGACGGGTAAAACGCCTTCGCAGCTATTGGACTATCTGTTCAGCAAAGTAGGGCCGCACTTCTATGACCGCATCGATGTACATATAACCCCGGAGCAGAAGCAGCCCTTCGCTGACAGGCTGGCAAAAGGCAAGGTGGAATCCGTGGCCGGCATCAAAGTGAAAAAGCTGGACACCAGGGACGGCTACAAGTACTGTCTGGCCGATAATTCCTGGCTGCTGATTCGTTTTTCGGGAACCGAGCCGTTGATTCGCATCTATGCCGAGGCGCAAAGCCAGAAGCAGATACAGAAGCTGCTGGATGGCGGCCAGAAGATACTGGGCATCTGAGACATGGTCAATCTGGACGACCCACAGGTGTACCGACAGCTAGACCCTGGGGGGATGCTGGCGCAGCTTCATGGCTTTCCTGAGCAGTGCCGCGCTGCCTGGCAGAAGGCAAAAGACTTTAAGCTACCCAGAGGATATGCGGGGGTAGATAAGGTGGTCATCCTGGGGATGGGTGGTTCTGCCATTGGTGGTGATTTCCTGCGCAGCCTGCTTTTGTCAAACAGTAAGCCCATTGTCTTTGTGGCCCGCGATTATGACCTGCCGGCTTTCGTCGATGATAAAACGCTGGTAATCGCCTCCAGCTACTCAGGCAATACTGAAGAAACGCTATCGGCCTTTGGGCAGGCGCTGAAGACGGGCTGCAAGAAGCTGGCCATAACCACCGGCGGCAAGCTCAGAGAGATGGCCGACGAGGCCAAGGTGCCTGCCTTCATCGTGGAACACAAATCCTCGCCCCGGGCTGCGCTGGGCTATAGCCTGATGCCCCTGATAGCATTCATGCAGCAACTGGGATTCCTGAAGAAAGCGGGTGAAGTAGAGGAGATGCTGGCGGTCCTGGAGAATGCCCTCGATGAACTAAGAGAGACCGTTGCCACCGGTTCCAATCAGGCCAAGCAGCTTGCCCGGAAGCTCCACGGCAGAATCGCCGTGATTTACGGCGCTGGCACCCTGTCTGATGTTGCCCGCAGGTGGAAGACGCAAATCAACGAAAACAGCAAAGCCTGGGCATTCTACGAGGTTTTTCCTGAGCTAAACCATAATGCCGTGGTCGGTTACCGGTTCCCCCAGGAGCTGGCATCGAAGATGTTCGTGGTCATTCTCCGTTGTCCTTCGCTCCACCTCCGCACGCAGCTCCGCCACCAGATAACCGGAGAGCTATTGGAGCAAAGCGACATCGCCTATCAGGTAATAGATGCCAGCGGCAGAGACGCCCTCAGCCAGATGATAAGCCTGGTGTTCCTCGGCGACTGGGTCAGCTACTATCTGGCTGTGCTGTACCAGACCGACCCCACCCCCGTAAAGCCAATCGATTATCTCAAAAAGCGCCTGAGCGAATCGAAGTAGAGCGCTACGTCCGCAGTCAGAAAAACTTGCAAAATGATGGTGCTACTGTAGAAATGCAATGCAAAATTACAGTAGTAATGTAAAAATGCAATGCAGCACTATGGCAAGAGACAGCATTCGTACCGTTCTGGCCCCGTAGACGTCATGCCTGCGGAGGCGTTCTTCAAAGCGCTGCACCGTGGCGAAATCCTCTAACTTCATTGACGTTCGCTGAATCGCCCAATGTCTCTTTGGAAGTTGTTGATATTGTCTAGAACATTTCTGGCTAGACTGCTATTGGCGTCAATCTGCAGCGCCGTTTCCGCGTACTTGCGTGCTTTATCAAATTGAAGCGCAGAGAGGTAAGCAACTGCCAGGTCAGTCAAGATATTCATGTTAGTTGGCGCCAGGTCGATTGCTCTGTGAAGATAGGCTAAGCCTTTTGCCTTGTCACCAGCGCAATGAATGGCCCATCCCAATCCACGCAGGTATTCACCATTGTTTGGGTCTTTATCAACAGCCACCTCAAATGCGGCGATGGCCTTGTCCCATTGGCGCTGTATGGAATACGTGAAGCCTAAAAGGTAGTGGTAATTCGGCTTATCTGGCCTGCGATCGATAGCTTTCCTGATGTGATTCTCTGCCAAATCGAGCTTCCTCAGCGTGAGGTAAATGTCACCGAGATAAGCATTTGCATACTCCACCGCAATATCGTTGTCACCATATCGGAGCAGAACGTACTTGTATATTTCGATAGCCTTATCGTAATCGCCCTGTTCTATGTGATTCTTTGCTTCATCCCATATAGTGTTGAGCTCGTGCCCGGTATTAGTATCCATGCTGTTTCCTGAGAACAGACTGCGCTCGCTTGTAGATTAGATATTACCACATTAGAGGACAAGCCCTATACATGCAGGCATTGGATTGTTAGTTGTTGAATTACAGCAACGCCTGACTGCACTTTTTGACGGAAAGTGACCTTAACAGGCTCAGGGGAAAATCGCGACTTTGGTGTTTACGCAAAGTTGACAAACGTCTGCAAAAGAAGTATCTTCATTGTAGATACCATTGGTGGAGGTTAGCATGAAAACGCGTGTTCAGAAATGGGGTAACAGCCTTGCCTTGCGTATTCCCAAAGCTTTCGCTGACGAAGCAGGTCTCCAGAAAGAAACGCCTGTTGAATTGTCGCTGGCTGATGGAAAACTTGTTATCACACCGGTAGCTAAACCGAAGCTGACCCTCAGGCGACTTCTGGCAAAGGTCACCGAAGAAAACCTGCATCACGAGATTGATACTGGCTCTGCCACAGGGAACGAAACGTGGTAGATGCCCAGTCTTATATTCCTCAATGCGGGGATGTGGTGTGGATTACTTTAACTCCGCAAGCAGGTCATGAACAAGCAGGACGGCGCCCTGCCGTAGTACTATCACCTAAAAGCTATAATGGCAAGACGGGACTGGCTATTCTTTGTCCTGTCACCAGCCATATAAAAGGCTATCCTTTCGAGGTTCTTCTTCCAGCAGGGTTGCCGGTAGCAGGGGCAATTTTATCTGACCAGGTAAAGAATTTAGATTGGCGCGTTCGAAATGCAGAATTGATATACACCCTGCCGCCTGAAACTACCTCGGAGGTGCTCCAGAAGCTGGTAACGTTGTTTTCGCAATAAGAAAAATCATTACACTCGTGATATTCGTGCGATCGCACTCGTTTACTATGGTGCCTGACCGATTGCACTTTAAAATGGGGTGTGTGATAAGATGGGTGGCGATGCTGATATTCAGCTACGGGACACTGGTGGCCCCTTTGTTCCGTGATGCCAGGGAGTTCACGCCGGGGTTCTGCGGCATGAGGGCTGGAGAAAGGGTGCTGGATGTGTGCTGCGTTTAATCTGTCATTTTGGCTTTTAGCTTTTGATTTTTAACTTTGGTGGGGACTGCTTTGTCCTTCAGCGGAGGGATTCGCAATGGCTGATTGAAAAAGGAGCGCAATGACAACCTGTTAGCTGTCGTGCTAATATAGCCGGCACATTATTATAAGAAACAGAGAATGTACCTAATAAGGGAGGAGCTATGAGCATCTTATTGACTATTGGGATTATCATCTTCATTTTGTGGTTGCTGGGCTTCATCTTTTTCCGCAGTTTGGGCTGGCTGCTCCATGTAGCCCTTATTATTGCGGTCATTCTCTTGATTATCTGGCTACTGCGTAATGTGCTCGGGCTTTTTTGATGTTATTCCCAGACACTCTCTAGAGAGGAGAGAACTCGGTTTGTCCGTGAGGCGACCTGCCTCAGTGGGAGACGCCTCAGGTGGGAGCGGTTGGAGCGCAACCGCCAGCCGAAGACCCGCCTTTGGCAAAGGCAGAGAATATTCTGCGCGGGCGCTCGGCTTTGCACCTGGGACATTTGACCTGGCTATCGCTTTCGGTCATTCCACGCCGCTGCTCGAATTTCTCTCCGCAGCTCTGACATTGGTACTCATAAATCGGCATCTCTGTTCAGCACCTCTCAACTGTGTATGAGATAAATTATACAGTACAAGCACCCTTTGGGTGGAGCGTTGACAACTGTGCCATATAGTTCTAGGATAATGCTAACTGTATTGCTGGAGGCGCGTTCCAATGTCTGTCTGTAAATATGTCCTTTTCGTCTTGGTCGCCGTGGGACTTCTAATTCTTGCGCCGGCGTGTGCCATTAGAGAATTTCCGGTTACGGAGACGTATGAGGATATTGAATACAAGACTGAGTACCAAACTGAGACATACACCGAGGTAGAAAAGGTAGTTGTAGAGAGCAGAAAGGGAAGGGATATCCTGACGCCAGTATCAAAGTGGTACACCAGCCTGTACTATGCGGAGTACAAGCCGATCCGTGCCGCATATTACTACGGTTATTTTGTCGGGCAGCCCCTGTATTCAAAAAATGAGGTCGTGATAAATCTTTCCAGGGGTGTGCAGCAGTTCGAGGGCATAATAATAGTCTATGACCTGACTGGTGTTGGCCAGATTCCTGCACAGCCAACTGCCTATAGCGTGTGGGGGCCTGTTATCAGCGTGGACCAGATGGAGTGGCTCGCTGATGTCAACTTGATACTGGGGAATGCTCGCCAGCTCGGCGTAGTTACGATGGGGCCGGGAGCCCCGGAAACGATTACCTTTGACGCGCGCGGGGTTTGGGAGTTTGCTATCATGGTGAATAGCCATCTGGGCCATGCCGTTTCTCATGTTCGTCTCAATTGGGCAGATGAGACGGTTGAGGAGAAGACGGTAACCAAGCAAAGGCAAGTGCCCCATCAGGTGCCCTACAAAGTCACCAAGCAGCGGATGGTCATAGAAACCAGAGCAGTGCCTTTCTGGGAAGTGCTTTTTAAGTAGCGGTTGCTTTCTTGATATCTGACACGACGAGAAGAACGAATCGCCGGTGATATTCCAAGCCAGGGGGCCCGAGCTCCTGGAGTTGCCTTCTAGCTGATGATGATATCGTCTAACGAACGCTTGGGCACGTGGTGAACGCCCTGACTGTCACGCCAGTACCTGATGTTGCCATCTGCCTTCACTGAATCGATAACTACGTTTTCTTTCGGCTTGCCCAGGGCGATTACCAGCAATATCTCGTAGCGTGGTGGAATGCCCAGGGCCTGGCTAAGCTCTTGCCTGCGCACCGTGGCTATCATGCAGCCGCCCAGGCCTTTCTCTGTGGCTCCGAGCAGGATGCTCTGAGCGGCTATGCCGTGGTCGCAGCCAAAAGCTTTGCTTATCTCCGTATCCCCGAGGATGATTATGTAGGCTGATGGCCTTTCCCCCTCGGCTGGGCCAGGCCAGTCCTTGAGATAGGCTGCCCAGCCTATGTGCTGGAATATCAGGGTGTTTTTTTGCGGTTCACATGAGAGGTAGTATTTCAGCGGTTGCAGGTTCATGGCTGAAGCTGAAAGTCGTGCCAGGTCGACAAGCTCTTTCAATGTATCCAGTTCTATGGACATTTCTTGATGGAATCGGCGATAGCTCCTGTTCCTGGCTACAATCTCTTTCATCATCGGTGCGTGCTCCTCTTCTCCTGTCGGCCTTGGGGCTACTTCCTGGTTCCTCGATAGGTTACCGAGCCTGACTGGCTGAAGGTTTTTTGCTGGCTGCCGGAGAAATATTTGCCGCTGGCCTGGACGCTTATTTTGGCCGAGAGAGTGCCGTCAGGGGACAGGACAAGGTCAATGGTATCGTTAAAGTCTACGGTTATATTCTGGACATTGGCGTTGATGGCAGAGCTGAGGAGCGTGGGCAAACCCTGTATCTGGATGATTCCGCCGCCCTTGAGAGTGCAGGACTTCTTGTCAGCGCCTTCGGTAACCTGAACCGGTTTCTTTTGTATTGGTATGCCTAACGTGTTATACCAGGTGTCCTTGCCACCGTAATTTATGGTGAGCTTGTCGCCGGTGCGGCTGATTTTCCAGGTTGCTTTCTGGGCGATAATCTGGTTGATGACGATGTCTGGCACCGGCACTTGTGGCGAAATGCTGAGCCTGGTCATTTGCCAGCTACCCACCAGTGGGTCAGTAGCTGTGGTCTTGGTGGAACTGCTGCCTGGCATGACAATGGTGAAACAGCCGGTCGCTAAAACCAGGGATAAGACAGCAAATATGGCTATTGGCATTGAGATGCGTTTCATAAGATTTGCCCCCTTTCTGGATTCGAGTTATCTAATTATATGCAGCATTGTAGTGATAGCATTGTAGAATCGTCAAGGTGTCAAGCGCTTTCTGGCTTGCCGGAGCCTGGTGTTACATTTGTTGTCTGTTTTCAGTGCCGGCGTTTTCTCGCAGTTGTAAGCTGGAGTCGCGTTTTAGTTTGTCCAGCCACTCGGTGGACTTGAGCTGCTTTTCCAGGAGGAACTTGATGTATTCACGCATCACCTTTTCCAGTTCTGAGGCTAACTTTGAATCTATTCTGACTCGGAGGGCTGTGGAATATTCGCAGTTCTGCCATAACCGCATTACCTTCAACGCATTGAGCGAAAGAGAGCGTGCTGAAGGCTCCTGGTATCCACAATCCTGGCAGAGGATGCCTCCATGCTTGGAACTGAAGGAATTGACTGCTGGTTTAATTGGAGAGCCGCAGTTGGCGCATTGGCGCAATTGCGGTCGATATCCCAGGTAGTCCAAGAGCCGCAACTCAAAGTAGCGCAGAATAGAGCTAGCATCTTTGTCCTGGGTGAGTTGTTGCAGTGTATCAAGTAGCAGGTTGAAGAGGCGGCGGTCCTCAACATGGTCTGGCGTAAAGGAATCGACC
>VGOF01000055.1 GCA_016875975.1 Chloroflexota bacterium
AGGGAACTTTCAGGATGCAAGCTTCTTCTTGAACTCCTCCGGAGTCTGTGAGGAGCAGTCGGGCATTGCTCTCGAGCTGGAGGAAAGCGAGAAAGTCCAATGGTTCGACGAGTTCGATGTTCTTGGGCTTGAGGCGAAATTGCCTCATCATCTTTGCGGCACGTGGGTGGATTGGATATATGACAGGGAGGGAAAACTCTGAAGCTACTAGCTCCAACCCTTGGAGTATTCCCTTGAGTCTTGTGCTATTGTCTACGTTTTCTTGGCGGTGAAGTGTTACCAGGAAGTAGGTTCTGGGTTCGAGGTTCAGGGCTCTGTGTTCTGCGTGTGAGGTGATGGGTCTAAAGTTGCGATTGGGGCTTCTTCTGGCTATTTCCAGGTTTTGATAGACGGCATCAACTATGGTGTTTCCGGTAACGAAGATTTTGTTTTTGGGGATGCCTTCGTGGAGCAGTATTGACTTGGCCTTCTTGGTAGGGGCGAACAGGTAGTCGGAGCAGCGGTCGGCCAGGATGCGATTTATCTCCTCGGGCATTTGTCGGTCGTAACTTCTCAGACCAGCCTCGACATGTCCTACTTGTACATGTAGTTTAGTTGCGGCCAGGGCACCAGCTAGCACTGAATTGGTGTCTCCTTCGACCAAGACGACGTCCGGCCTGTCTTTTAGCAGCACTTCCTCTACTCCTACGAGTATTTTTGCTGTTTGCTCGGCGTGGGAACCGGAGCCAGCGTCTATGTTGTATCTGGCATCTGGCAGTTTGAGTTGCTCGAAGAAAATCCTATCCAGGTTGTAGGAGTAGTGTTGTCCTGTGTGTAGGATATAGTAATCTGCCCCTTTTCCTTCTAATGCTCTTATCACAGGAGTCATCTTTATTATCTCCGGACGTGTTCCCAGGATTATGGCGATTTTGCGTTGGGTTCTCTTTTTGCTTTTCGTACTCATATCAATGCCTTGAGGCGGTGTTTGATGACGCTGAGGGCGACGCCGAGGCCGTGTGGTATGGGATGCAGGCTTGAGCCTTGGGAGTGGTAGACGCAGGAAATGGGCACCTCGGTGATGATTAGTCCTTTTTTTCTGGCTTTTGTGAGCACTTCAACGCTAAAGCCGAAGCCGGTTTCGGTGATGTCAATTGAGTCCAGCAGCCTCTGGCTATGTGCCCGGAAGCAGCACTGGGAGTCGGTTATCTTAACTCTGGAGCCGAGGTTGTATAGCCAGGTGATGACGTCGATGCCGAATTTGCGATAGCGACGGATGTTAGTTTGTGGAGTTGGTAGAGTTTGTAGGGTTTGTTGAGTTTGTTGTGGGAAGCGGGAGCCGATGACTAAGTCTGCCTTGTTGTCTGAGATGGGGGACACCAGCATTGGTATTTCGTCCGGGTTGTGCTGGCCATCGCCGTCCAGAGTCACCAGGACATCGGCATGGTTTGCTTTAGCTGCTTGAAATCCTGACTTTGTAGCAGCGCCGGCGCCTTTTCGTTTTTGGTGTCTTATAACCTCCGCACCGGCTGCCCTGGCGATTTCGGAGGTTTTGTCTGTTGAACCATCGTCGATGACGATGACTTTGTCAACGTATTTTTTTGCCCTGGTGACTATATCGGCAATGAATTGCGCTTCGTTCAGGCAAGGAATAGCGGCGAGGATTTTAGGATGAGACTTATGGTGATTGGTTGATAATTGAGACATATTGAATACTGTTAGAGATTAAGTTGCGACTTGTTGAATATTCATTGAGATTGTTTGTTGAGTTTTCGGGAGCTAGAGATCAAGTTGTTAAGTTTGAGCCCCAGTTTATCGACGGTAGTTAGGAGACCTGAGATTGACTGAGATTGATTAAAGTAACCAAGTTCCTGTGCGATAAGCAAATGGCTTTTTAGTTCATAGAGTGAACCTCTTGCATTGAGATAGAATCTAGCCTTATCCAAATGATGATAGCGCCCAAAGCCTTCTGCAATGTTAGCTGGTACAGATAAGGCTGCTCGCCTAATTTGAGGAATAAGTACGAAAGCCTCTTCCTTGGGGAAATCAGCAGTTAGTCGGTAAGTTTCCATAGTGATGTTCTTTCCCATCTGCCAAACGGCGAGGTCTTCAAATGATTTAATCATAATAACTGGGCTTTGTGCAGCCAAGTTTCTATTAGTCTCAACCGATCCCTATCAGTCTCTATAACTACCTACTTTACGGTCACTGACTTGGCCAGGTTGCGGGGTTTGTCCGGGTCTTTGCCGAGGCTGACGGCCATGTGATAGGCCAGTAGTTGTAGGGGAACCACGGTTATCATGGGATATAGAAGCTCGTTGACCTTTGGAATCTTTACCCAGAAGTCGAAAATTTCGTTCTTTCTATCGGATAAGGCAATGATATAGGCACCACGAGATTTAGCTTCCATAGCATTGCTCATGGTCTCGTGGTAGCTGTAATCGTCTGGGCAGATAACAGCTACAGGGGTACCTTGTTCTATCAGGGCAAGCGTGCCGTGTTTTAGCTCACCAGCAGGCATACCCTCAGCATGTACGTAGGAGACCTCTTTTAGCTTCAATGCGCCTTCTGAGGCAATGGCGAAGTTGATACCTCTGGCTATGTAATAGAAGTCATGTTTTTCCTTTAAGCGCTCGCTTAGCTGCTTCAGGCGCTCATTGTTCCACTCAATGGTCCTGGCCACCTTGCTTTTCATTCCTTTAATATCCTTGACGGCTTTGTCGAAGGAATTGACCATGGAAAAAGAGAGCAGGTAGAAGATGGCGAGCTGGCTAAGAAAAGATTTGGTGGCGGCTACACATTGTTCGGGGCCGCAGTTAAGATAGATAACATGGTCGCTCATATCTGCTAGCTGTGACTGTGGTCTGTTCACTATGGAGACAATCATGGCCTTTTGGTCTCTAGCTCTTTTTACGCCTTCGAGCACGTCGGCTGTTTCACCGCTTTGGGACACTGCCAATACTACGGTGTTCCTGTCTACGGATTCAGCGAAATAATGGAATTCAGAGGCCATGACCACATCACAGAACCTCCTGCCTACCTTTGAGAAAAGGTATCTGCCAACCAGGGCCGCATATCTTGAGGTTCCGCAGGCGGTCACGATTACTTGTCCGGCTCGGAGTATGTCCATGGCTATTTCAGTGAAAGCTTCCTTGTCCTGTCTTACTGCTGCTTCCAGTGCCTCTGGCTGTTCCATTATCTCTTTGAGCATGAAATAGTCGTAACCTTGCTTATCGGTATCGCGCCATTTAGCCCGTATGTTTCTGGGCTTCTTGTGTAACTTTTTCCCTGTTGCGTCGTAAAATTCGACGTTGTCTTTTGTCAGTACCGCTACCTCGGTGTCGGCTAAGGGCATGAGTTTATCGGCTTTTCCAGAGAAGGCCAGTACATCACTGGCAGCGAAAAAGGCGCCATCTCCCAATCCGATAGCCAGAGGGCTGTCTTTCCTTGTGCCTACAATCTTGTCGGCGCCACGTGATGACGTGGCCAGGAAGGCATAGGACCCTTTCAATTTCGGGGCTACTGCCAGGACTGCTTCTTCAAGGGAGCAATTATTCTTCATCTCCTCTTCAATGAGGTGAGGAATTACCTCTGTGTCTGTCTCTGAAGTGAAATGGTGGCCGTTAGTGGATAGCTGCTTGCGTAACTCCTGATAGTTATCGATTATGCCGTTGTGTACTACAGCTATGGTTGCGGTACAGTCACAGTGCGGGTGAGCGTTGGCTTGTGTTACGCCCCCGTGTGTAGCCCAGCGTGTGTGTCCGATAGCTGTGTTACCGAGCATTTTGCTGAGGTGATATCTGGACTCGATTTCGCCCAACTTGCCCACACCTTTGCACAGGAGCAGGTTTCCGTTGTTGAGTGTAGCGATGCCGGCGGAGTCATAGCCCCGGTATTCGACACGCCTCAGCCCTTCAATGACCATTGGAGCTGCTGTCTCGTTACCGCAATAGCCTATGATGCCGCACATTTCTTTGTATTATACCTGATGACCTTTTGATAGCAAAGGTCAAGGGGGGAGTGGCGTAGTCCTTCAGGGTTATCTTTGTGGGGCTGAGGCGACGGCTATGTGTCTGCCGTCTGTAGGCGGTTGTGCGTTAGCAGGTCAAAGGATGAGCATGGCGTCGCCAAAGCTGTAAAAGCGGTAGCGAAGGTCCCTTGCCTCCTGGTAGGCTCGAAGGATAAATTCCCTGTCAGCGAAGGCTGAAACCAACATCAGCAGCGTTGACTTGGGCAGGTGGAAGTTGGTAACAAGTGCGTCCGCAGTTCGAAACTGGTATCCGGGAAGGATGAACAGGTCAACCCAGCCGGAAAATGGCTGGACTCTGCCTGACTGACTGGCTGCTTCTACCAGTCGAAGAGTGCTGGTACCGACGACGATAATGCGTTTTCCTGCTCTTTTGGTCTTGGTGAGTAAATCGGCAACCTCGGGGTTCAGTTCGCCGTATTCCTTGTGAATTGGATGGTGGCTGGGGTCTCCCACGCGAACCGGCCGGAAAGTATCCAGGCCTATATGAAGTGTGACGAAAGCTAGATTTACTCCTTTTTGCTGTATTTCTGCCAGTAATCTGGGTGTGAAGTGAAGCCCAGCGGTGGGTGCGGCTACGCTGCCTTTTACCCTGGCATAAACGGTCTGGTAGCGTTCGGGGTCAGATAGTGGTGCATGGATGTATGGTGGCAGAGGCGTCTTCCCCATTCGCTCCAGCAGGACCTCGTCTGAAACACGTACCAGTCGGATGCCACCTGCTCGCTGTTCAAGGATTTCGATGATTAGTTCCTGTCCGGGGTCACTCGGCTCAGGGATTATGCTGAGCTTTGTGCCGGGTTTTGTTTTCCTTCCTCGTCCAACCAGAGTTTCCCAGATGCAACTATTGATGCGGCGCAGCAATAGCAGTTCTATTTCGCTAGTGTCCCTCTTGCCGATAAGCCGTGCCGGTATTACCCTGCTGTCGTTGAAAACCAGCGTGTCTCCGTTCTCCAGATGCTGAAGGATGTCGTGGAAGGTGCGATGCTCAATGGAGCTTTTCTTGCGGTGGAGGACCATGAGGCGTGATTGGTCTCGCGGCTCCAGCGGTGTTTGAGCGATAAGCTCTGGTGGCAGGTAATAGTCGAAGTCATTGGTTTTCATGTGGTAGGTTGGTTATCGGTTCAGGAAGTAGAGGATGAGGTTTATGATAAGCGTCAGGATGATGCTCAAGATGAGAAAGGTAACGATGGGGAAATAGAAAGAGAAACCTTCTTTCTTGATGATGATGTCGCCGGGCAGTTTGCCGAAGAATGGGATATGCTGGCCAAAGAGCAGTAATAAGCCGATGAGAATGATGATACCGCCGACTATGAGCAGAATCTTGCCCATCCCTTCCATTGTCTAATCTCCTGCGGAAGTTCGTCGTTGCCAGTACTCAGTGAAACTCTTGATGGCTTTGGCGGCGCGTTCCATGGATGGGAAAACGGGTATGGAGGCTTGGGCCAGGCCTTGTTCCAGTTGCACTCGCTCTGCCTCGTGAGTGCCTGGTGGCAGGACAAGCACCAGCGGCTTGTGCTGTTTGTTTTTCAGGTCTATGAAGATGTTATTTACGGTTTGTGCCACTTCAAATGGCAGGTATCTCAAGAGCACCCCGATGTCTTGTTGCACTAGCAGCAGGTCTATGTTGGGGTCGTTCAGCACTATCTCGGCTGCTTGCCGAATTCGAGTCGGATTGCTGCCGGTCTGGCTGACATCCACAGGGTTACGAAGAATACTTCCCACGTGGCCGATAATGTCGGTTAGCTTGTCTCTTGTCTCCTTTGTCAACTGGGGGATATTAAGCCCGGCGTCGGCGCAGGCGTCGCTGGCCGAGACTGAGATGCCGCCGCCGCCATCAGCCATGCCACCTATAACTGCAATTCCATTGCCCTGGAGTTTGTTCCGTGGCCGTGGGAGCATCTGGAAGATGAGCAGGGCATCGGATAGGTCTTCGATGTTGTGCACTTCGATGGCGCCGGCTTGCTTAATTAGGGCTGACCAGATGGCCGGTGAGGCGGCCAGTGACCCGGTGTGGGATTTGGCTGCTGCTGCCCCGACATCTGTTCTGCCGGCTTTCCATACGACAAGGGGCTTGGCTTGGGCGGCTTCTGTAATGACTCTGGCCAGGCGGTCACCGTTCCTGGTGCCTTCGAAGTAAGCACCAATGATTTCGGTCTTCGGGTCCACGGCCAGGTATTCAAGATAGTCGGGGCCATCGAGGTCGATGCCGTTTCCGAAGCTAATGCCCTTGTTGAAATGGATGCCCCTGGCTGTGCCAAGCTCTGTCAGCTTCTCGCCGATTCCGCCGCTCTGGGTGATGAAACTCACGGAACCTAGCTTGCCTTTCTCACCTGCCGGGCCATAGGGAAGCCCACCTTCTACTGAGTGGGCACCGAGACAGTTAACCCCTACTACTCGGAAACCTCCCTGGCGCGCTTTCTCCACTAGCTTCTTTTCTAGCTCAGGGCCGTAGGCATCGGATGATTCGCTAAAGCCGGCCGTGAAGAAGTGTACTGCCTTGACACCCTTGGCGGCTGCATCATCGAGCAGCGCGGGCACGTTGTCTCGTGGTATGGAGACTACTACATAGTCCACATCACCAGGTATTGACCGCAGGCTGGGGTAGATTTTGTAGCCGAGAAGCTCGCCGCCGTGGGGGTTAACTGGGTAAAGTGGGCCGGTGAAGCCCATGTTTATGATGGCTTTGAACCAGGCTGAACCTACCTTCAAAGTGTTTTGGGAGACGCCGACGACGGCGATGGACTTGGGATAGAAGATAGGCTGGAACCTTTGCAACAGGTCTTGCTGAGATGTCTTAGGCACGTTATTGATTTTATCCAAAAGGGGCTGGGCGGCGCAAAGGCCGCCCAGCCGTGGTTCCTAGTTTCGCTGTTTGTTAGAACAAGCCGCTCACCTTGCCTGTCTTTACATCAACGTCTACTTTGCGGTACGCAGGGTCGGAACTGGTGCCGGGCATGAGGCTGATAGTTCCAGCCATGGGGCAGAGGAATTTAGAGCCCGAGTAGATGAGTATATCGCGAACAGGCAGAGTCCAACCCTTGGGGACACCTTTCCACTCCGGAACGTGTGACAAGCTGAGATGGGTTTTCACCATCATGGTGGCATAGTCGCTGTACTGCGGGTCGTTTTCCAGCATCTTGGCCTTGGCCTCTGCATCAGGTGTCCAGGATACGCCATCGGCTCCATAGACCACCTTGGCGATTTTCTCCACTCGCTCGCGCAGCTTCGTTTCCAGTGGGTAGAGGAACTTGAAGTCGTTCTTCTCGTTGCAGGCGTCCATTACTACGTCGGCTAGCTCAAGTGCGCCATCGCCGCCTTTGGCCCAGTGTTCGGAGAGAGCACAGCGTGCTCCGGCAGCCTCGGCCGCTTTCCGCACCATGGCGATCTCATCTTTGGTGTCGGTGTGGAAGGCGTTGATACAGACCACAGGGTTGATGCCTGCAGCCCTGATGGTGTTGATGTGGTGTACCATGTTGGGCAGGCCTTTCTCGAGCAGTTTCAGGTCCTCTTTGGTGTACGAATCTGGCAGGGGCAGGCCGGCCACAACCTTGGGGCCACCGCCGTGCATCTTGAGTGCGCGGATGGTGGTGGTAAGCACTGAGACGTGTGGTATCAGCCCGCTGAGGCGGCACTTGACATTCCAGAACTTCTCGAAGCCGATGTCAGCGGCAAAGCCGCTCTCGGTTACATGATAGTCGAACATCTTGAGGCCGATGCGGTCAGCGATGATGGATGATTGGCCGACGGCGATGTTGGCAAATGGGCCAGCGTGTACCAGGCAAGGCTGGTATTCGGCGGTGCACATGAGGGTGGGGTTGATAGTATTGCGCATCCAGGCGGTCATGGCGCCGCCAACTTCCAGGTCGCCGGTGGTTACTGGCTTGCCTTTCTTGTCGAAGGCTACCGTAATTTTGTCCATCCTCTCCCGCAGGTCTGCCAGGTCTCTGACGATGGACAGCATAGCCATCAGCTCAGAGCTGACGGCGATACCGAATTTGGACTGCATGAGGAAGCCGTCCATTTTGCCGCCAAGTCCTATTATGATATTTCGCAAGCCCTGGGCGCAGAAGTCGATTATCCAGCCCATCTCCACGCGGGTTGGGTCAACGTCCAATCGGCGCAGCTTGCGCTTGGCCAACTCGGCGTCATCGTAGTTGCGCTCGTGTTGCATCCTGGCATTGAGTGCTACCATTGCTAAATTATGGGCGTTCATCAGGTCATTGATGTCACCGGTGAGGCCCAAGGAGAACTCAGTCATGGGGATGAGCAAGGCATTGCCACCGCCGGCTGCGGTCCCCTTGATGTTCATGGATGGGCCACCTG
>VGOF01000056.1 GCA_016875975.1 Chloroflexota bacterium
ACCCTGAGCCCTCAGAAGATGATTTAACGATTACAAAACGATTAACAGAAGCGGGTAAGATTTTCGGAGTCGAAGTTATAGATCATATCATTATTGGTAAAGACCGATTTTTCAGTTTCAAGGAGAAGGGGATAATATAGAAAAGAAGCAGAACAACTGGTATCACAAAATGTGATACCACACAAAAAGTATTTGACGGATCCGTAAGGAAAGAGAAACATGCCCATAAAAAAATCTGAACTCTACTCATCCCTCTGGGCCAGTTGTGATGAGCTTCGCGGCGGCATGGATGCCTCGCAATACAAGGATTATGTCCTCGTCCTTCTGTTCGTAAAATATGTCTCGGACAAAGCTGCAAGCCAGAAAGAATACCTCCTGGATGTTCCAAAGGGTGGCAGCTTCGAGGACATGGTCGCGCTGAAAGGTGACAAGGAAATCGGCGACAAGATGAACAAGATCATCTCGAAGCTCGCCAAGGCAAATGAGCTCACTGGAATCATAGATGTGGCGGATTTCAACGACACAGACAAATTGGGCAAGGGCAAAGAAATGGTGGACCGCCTCTCCAACCTCGTCGCCATTTTCGACAATCCATCCCTCGACTTTCGGGCTAACCGCGCCGAGGGTGATGACCTGCTTGGCGACGCCTACGAATACCTCATGCGCCACTTTGCCACCGAGTCGGGCAAGAGCAAAGGGCAATTCTATACACCGGCGGAGGTTTCACGTGTTATGGCCATGGTCGTCGGTGTTGGCAGCGCCAAGAGCGAGAAGCAAACCATCCACGATCCCACCTGTGGCTCCGGTTCACTCCTTTTGAAGGCGCATGATGAAGCCAAGGGACAAACAAGCCTCGACCTCGCGCTCTATGGGCAGGAAATGGATAACGCTACTGCTGCATTGGCCAGGATGAATATGATTCTCCATGACTGCCCGACAGCGGAGATATGGAAGGACAATACCCTCTCAAGCCCACACTTCAAAGACACTGCTGGTCACTTAAAGGCCTTTGATTTCGTCGTTGCAAATTTTCCTTTCTCCAACAAAGCCTGGAGCACTGGCTTCGATCCGGTCAATGACCTCTATGGCCGCTTCGCATTCGGCATTCCACCAAAGAAAAACGGCGACTATGCCTTCCTCTTGCACATCCTCACCTGCCTCAAAAACACAGGCAAAGGCGCAGTCGTCCACCCGCACGGCGTTCTGTTTCGGGGTGGTGCAGAGGCCACGATCCGCCGCGAGATCGTCAAGCGCGGATATATTAAGGGCATCATCGGACTCCCAGCCAATCTTTTTTATGGCACGGGTATCCCTGCCTGTATCCTGGTTCTCGATAAGGAAAACGCCCATGCTCGGAAGGGCATCTTCATGATTGATGCGTCCAAGGGATTTATGAAAGACGGTAATAAAAATCGCCTTCGATCCCAGGACATCCACAAGATCGTCGATACCTTCAACCGGCAGGTCGAAATCCCACGGTATTCGCGCATGGTGCCTTTGGCGGAAATCAGCGATCCGAAAAACGACTTTAACCTCAACTTACCGCGTTACATTGACAGCACCGAGCCGGAGGATTTGCAGGATATTGACGGTCACTTGCGTGGTGGCATCCCTGACCGTGACGTTGATGCGCTTTCAGATTACTGGCAAGTATTCCCTTCTGTGCGTCCGCTTCTGTTTGAGTCTGCGGGGCGTCCTGGTTATAGTCGCCTGAAGTTGCCAATAGCCGACCTCAAGGCTGCTATCTTTGGCAATGCCGAGTTTACCGCATTCAAGGACTCCATCAACGCCCTCTTTGCAAAATGGCGAAAAGTTCATACCCCACGCCTGAAAATCATTTCAATCGGTGACAGGCCGAAGGCACTTATCCAAACACTCTCGGAGGACCTGCTGAAAACATTTGGTAAGGCACGGCTGCTTGATCCCTACAACGTTTACCAGCGCCTCATGGATTACTGGACCGAGACGATGCAGGATGACCTTTACATAATCTCGGCGGAAGGATGGATTGGCGGTGCTCGTTTTCGGGAAATTTTGCAAGTAAAGAACAAAGACGGAAAGATGGTCTGGCCGGAGGGCCATGATTTCAAAATCGGCAAACGGAGGTTCAAGGCCGACTTAATTCCTACCCCGGTCCTCATCGCTCGCTACTTTACCAAGGAACAGGCTGCCATCGAGAGTTTGGATGCAGAGGCTGCCGTCATTGAGCAAAGTATGGAGGAAATGGACGAAGAACACGGAGGTGAGGAAGGACTGCTGACTGAGGTAAAGAACGATAAGGATAAAATCACCAAGGGCTCCATCACGGTCCGGATCAAGGAGATTAAGGGCGACCCAGAATATTCGGACGAACTGAAAGCGTTAAACGACTACCTTGCTCTTCTGGAAAAGGAAGCCGAGGTCAATGACCAGGTGAAAAAGGCCGATAAGGAACTGGAGGCCAAGGTCGCAACGAAATATGGGAAACTGACCGAGGACGAAATCAAGACACTGGTCGTGGAGGACAAATGGATGACAACCCTCGCCGCCAGCGTTCAATCCGAACTCGACCGCGTCTCGCAGGTGCTCACAGGACGCATCTGGCAACTGGCCGAGCGCTACGCCGTGCCACTACCGCAGATCACCGGGGAAGTCGCTACCCTCGCCGCTCGCGTGGATGGACACCTCAAGAAGATGGGGGCAGTATGGAAGTGAAGCCACTTCGACAAGACTCAGTGCAGGCGGGCTATAAGCAGACCGAAGTGGGAGTGATTCCAGAAGATTGGAAAGTGGCCAGACTTGGTGCAACCTGTTCAATGAGAAGTGGCGATGGAATAACCAGCGCCAGAATCGATCAGTTCTCCAGATACCCTTGCTACGGTGGCAACGGTCTTCGGGGTTTCACATCGCGTTTTACACACGATGGAAGTTATGCATTAATTGGGCGTCAGGGAGCGCTGTGCGGTAATGTAATGGGCGTAGAGGGAAGGTTCTTCGCCTCGGAACACGCTGTCGTTGTGACCGCATTCGCACAGACAGATATTCGATGGCTTACATACGTATTGGGAGAAATGCGGCTCAACCAGTATTCCGAGTCTTCCGCTCAACCTGGATTATCGGTCTCGAAACTTTTAAACTTGAACTTGGCTCTCCCACCGACAAAAGCCGAACAACGCACGATCGCGGAGGCGCTGGGGGATGTGGATGCGCTGCTCGTGGCGTTGGAAAAGCTAATCGCCAAGAAGTGCGACCTCAAACAGGCCGCCATGCAGCAACTCCTCACCGGCCAGCAACGACTGCCAGGCTTCACCGATGAGTGGGAGCTATTGAACATGTCGGAGAAGTCTACTTTGAAGGCACGTATCGGATGGCAAGGACTCACGACCGCAGAGTATTTGCAAAGTGGTGAATACTACCTCGTTACAGGCACAGACTTCGTTAATGGCCGCGTCAACTGGTCGAGCTGTTGCTTCGTCTCCAGCGAACGATATGCTCAGGATCGAAACATCCAACTTCGTTCAAAAGACATCCTGTTGACGAAGGATGGAACAATTGGGAAAGTCGGGTTCATTGATTACCTTCCAGGTCCGGCAACGCTCAACAGTGGTGTGTTTGTCATTCGACCAAGAGAAGGCGCCTACGATCCGCGGTTCTTTTACTATATCCTCACCTCGCGCATCTTTGATGACTTTCTCACCAAGTTAAAGGCTGGATCGACTATCTCGCATCTTTACCAAAAGGACTTTGTGAATTTCTCGTTCCCCGCCCCCGCGACCTTGGACGAACAAACCGCTATCGCCGGAGTGCTGTCTGATATGGGTGCAGAGATCGCGGCGCTGGGGCAGCGCCTGGACAAGACCCGCTCCCTCAAGCAAGGCATGATGCAAGAACTACTCACCGGGAGGGTGCGGCTGGTATGAACAAACCCATGGAGAAGCCTGCCCGTCCCAAGACCCTCCGCCCAAGCGGCGGTTACCGAAAACTGCGGTCTTTCCAAACAGCCACCATCATCTACGACACCACAGTGTCGTTTTGCAATCGATTCATAGATCCGCGTTCACGCACGGTGGACCAAATGGTCCAGGCGGCACGAAGCGGGCGGCAGAATATCGCCGAGGGCAGCAGGGCCTCAGCTGTCTCCAGCCAGACCGAATTGCGTCTTGTCAATGTGGCCCGGGCAAGCCTTGACGAATTGCTGTTAGACTTCGAGGATTATTTGCGGCAACACAACCTGCCGCTATGGGCAAAAGATGACCCCCAGGCCCATGCCGTGCGGGAAATTGGAAAAAATCATCGGACTGATCCGTCCGATCCGACTGATCCGACGGATGCTGAGGCTTATTCCCCGTGGCTCACCAGTGCCGACCCGGCGGTGGTTGCGAATGCCATTATCTGCCTGATTCACCAGACCAACTACCTCCTCGACCGGCAGGTCTCAGGATTGGAGCGGCAATTTATAAAGGAAGGCGGCTATAGCGAACGCTTGGCAGCCGCGCGCATTGCGGAGCGGTCGAGCGCAGATCGGTCGGATCGGACCGATCGGACTAACCCTGCCTGTCCGCTTTGCGGCAAACCTATGGCACTGAGGACAGCGCGCAAAGGTCCTCAAGTTGGCTCGCAGTTTTGGGGATGCTCGGGCTATCCCAAGTGCAAGGGCACGAAGAAGCTTGACGGATAGGACGGATCAGTCCGATCCGACCGATCCGACGGATGAAAAGAACCATGGCCACTATAGGTCAAAAGGAAAAGAAAACTCAGAAGCGCATCGTGAAGCTGTTTCACGAAACGCTCAAGTATGAATATCTCGGCGATTGGAGCGAACGCGAAGGCAACCGGAATATCGAAGAGGATTTACTGCGAAAATTTCTCCGCGAAAAACAACGTTACGATGAGGCCCTAATTACAAGGGCGCTTTATGATCTTGAAAAGGCGGCGGGCGATTCCAGCAAAAGCCTTTACGACCGCAACCTTGCCGTCTATGAACTGCTGCGCTATGGCGTGAAGGTGAAGGCGGAGGTAGGCGAAAACTTCCAGACCGTCTGGCTCATTGATTGGCAGTATCCAGAGAATAATGATTTCGCCATTGCCGCGGAAGTGACCCTTCCGGGAGTCGATGCCAAAGCCCACGGCAAGCGGCCTGATGTGGTGCTCTATGTGAATGGCATAGCGCTTGGCGTGCTTGAATTGAAGCGTTCCACCGTATCGGTAGCTGAGGGCATCCGGCAGAACATCGACAGCCAGAAGAAGGTTTTTATCCAGCCCTTTTTCTCTACGATGCAATGGGTGATGGCAGGCAATGACACCGAGGGCCTCCGCTATGGCACTATCGAGACCCCTGAAAAATATTACCTCAAGTGGAAAGAAGACAGCACTATTGAGAATCTATTGGACCGGGCTTTGATCCAACTTTGTGACAAGTCCCGCTTCCTTGAATTGGTCCACGACTTTGTCCTTTTCGATGCAGGGGTCAAGAAACTATGCCGCCATAACCAGTATTTTGCTGTCCGTGCATCACAGGAGTTCGCGAAGCGCCGTGAGGGTGGCATCATCTGGAATACCCAGGGTTCAGGTAAAAGCCTCATCATGGTGTGGCTCGCCAAATGGATTCGGGAGCATGTCACCGATGCCCGCGTTCTGATCATCACCGACCGGACCGAACTGGACGAGCAGATCGAGAGGGTTTTCAATGGCGTTAGAGAAAATATTTATCGCACGAAAAGCGGGGCAGACCTGATCGCTACGCTCAACGCCACGAAGCCGTGGTTGATGTGCTCGTTAATCCATAAGTTCGGTGTAAAGGAAGAAGGCGAGGAGGTTGGTGATATCCCTGGCTATATCCAGGAACTGAGAAAGGCCCTTCCGCCAGATTTTTTTGCCAAGGGAAACCTCTTTGTCTTTGTAGACGAATGCCACCGCACACAGTCCGGTGAGTTACACAAGGCAATGAAGGGGATATTACCCAATGCTGTTTTCATAGGCTATACCGGCACCCCACTCCTAAAAGCTGACAAGCAGAAGAGTATCGAGGTCTTTGGCCGATACATCCATACCTACAAGTTTGACGAGGCTGTGAAGGACGGTGTCGTGCTTGACCTGCGCTACGAGGCGCGAGACATCGATCAGCGCATCACCTCTCAGGCAAAGATTGACCAGTGGTTTGAAGCCAAGACCCGCGGCCTGACTGATTTGGCCAAGGCGCAGCTCAAGCAGCGCTGGGGAACGATGCAGAAGGTGCTTTCCAGCCATTCAAGGCTGGAGCAGATTGTCGCCGACATATTGATGGATATGGAGACCCGCGATCGGCTGAAGAGTGGACGCGGTAACGCCATGCTCGTCTCTGGCAGTGTTTATCAGGCGTGCAAGTTCTACGAACTCTTCAACAAGACCGACCTGAAGGGCAAATGTGCAATCGTCACCTCCTATAGACCGACTACGACAGACCTGAAGGGTGAAGATGCCGGTGAGGGAGAAACAGAAAATCTTCAGAAGTATGCCATCTACCAACAAATGCTTGCCGACTGGTTCAATGAAGCACCGGAAGAGGCTATCAAAAAGGTCGAGAAGTTCGAGATACAGGCGAAGCAGAGGTTTGTTAAAGATCCAGGGCAATTGAAGCTGTTGATCGTGGTAGACAAACTGCTCACCGGCTTTGACGCACCGCCTGCAACCTACCTCTATATCGACAAAGAGATGCGAGATCACGGTCTGTTTCAAGCTATCTGCCGAGTGAACCGACTCGACGGTGATGATAAGGAATATGGCTACATCATCGACTATAAGGACCTTTTCAAGAGCCTCGAAGGAGCAGTTCATGACTACACCTCTGGTGCACTCGACGGCTATGACAAAGAAGACGTGGCAGGATTGCTGGAGGATCGTCTCGAAAAAGCCCGTGAGCGACTGGAGGAGACCCGCGAGGTTGTGAAGGCGCTCTGTGAACCCGTTGAACCGCCCAAAGACTCGGCAGCCTACTTGCGCTATTTCTGCGCGAAGGATTCTGGGAACGCTGAGCAGCTCAAGGCCAATGAACCGAACCGTCTTGCTCTTTACAAACATGTTGCTGCATTTGTGAGGGCATTCGCCAACCTCGCCAACGAATTGCCGGATGCTGGTTACACCCCGGTTGAAATTGAAGCCCTGAAATCGGAAGTTGACCATTACGAGAAAGTCCGAAACGAGGTCAAGTTAGCAAGCGGTGACTACATTGACCTCAAGATGTATGAACCAGCGATGCGGCACCTGATTGATACCTACATCCATGCCGGGGTGAGTGAAAAGGTGTCTGCGTTTGACGATATGTCGCTGATTCAACTCATCGTCGAGCGTGGGGCTGATGCAGTGAAGGCGCTGCCAGAGGGCATCCAAAAGAACAAGGAAGCTGTGGCCGAGGTCATTGAGAATAACGTCCGCAGGTTGATCATTGACGAGCAGCCGATTAACCCAAAGTATTACGAAAAGATGTCAGAACTGCTTGATGCCTTGGTTAAGCAGCGCCGGCAAGAGGCACTGGATTATCAGTTGTATCTTGCGAAGATTGTCGAACTGACGAAAAGGGTGAAGCATCCGGAGGTGGGCGGCGCATATCCCAAGACGATCAACACCTCTGGCAAGCGGGCCCTTTACGACAACCTGAAAAACAGCGAAGTGCTGGCACTGGCGGTGCATGAGGCAGTGCGCTCCAGCCGGCAGGACGATTGGCGGGGCAATACCTTCAAGGTTAAGAAAGTGAGGAATGCGATCCTGGCCGCATTGGGTTCGACCGACGCGCTGGTGCAAGAGAGCCTTGACGGTGCCAAAGATGTTGTGAAGGGGCTGTCCACACCTTATACAACGAAATCGCAGGAGTCACTCGAAGAGCGCGTTGAGAGAATCCTCACGTTAATAAAAAACCAGAATGAGTACTAAGAAAGTCGAGATTTCTGTGAGTGGTTTGGCGGTTCAGATCGTCCGTAAGAACATCAAGAACCTTCACCTCGGAGTCTACCCGCCGAATGGGCGGGTACGGGTAGCGGCTCCTTTAGCCCTCAGCGATGATGCGTTGCGGCTGGCGGTGATCAGCAGGCTCGGCTGGATCAAGCGTCAACGGGCAAAATTTGAAGGGCAATCACGTCAATCAGAAAGGGAAATGGTAACCGGTGAGAGTCACTATTTCTTGGGTCGGCGGTATCGCCTCCATGTCGTCAACCATGACGGGGCAGCAAGTGTCACAATACGCAATAACAAAATCATAGAACTTCATATGAGACCTGATGCAACGTGTAA
>VGOF01000057.1 GCA_016875975.1 Chloroflexota bacterium
AAGAAGCTCGACGAAGAATACGTGGCTGAGTCCATAAACGGCATCGACTTCGTACACAAGAAGGACTTTTTGAACAGCACCATCATAACGCTGGAGGCCGTCATCAACTGGGCCAAGCGATATGCCAAGCTGGCCAGAGACATGGCTAAAAGCGAGGAGAACCCGCTGAGGCGGGACGAGCTGGAAACCATCGTCAGAACCTGCGAATGGGTGCCCGAGAACCCGGCACGGACACTCACCGAAGCGATGCAGTGTTACTGGTTTATTCACCTGGTAATCAACTTCATCGAGCTGCCACAAGTAGGCTCTGGAATCAGGTTCGACCAAGTCTTCAACCGCTTCTATGAGAAGGATTTAGCTGAGGGCAGACTTACCAGAGACCAGGCACAAGAACTAATGGAATCCGTAATTGTGAAATTCCAGGAGACGGGCTTCCTTCATGCTCCGATATGGTCTGGATTCGGCGGTGGCGCCCTGGGATTTCAGACAGTTACCGTCGGTGGCACTGATTCCGAAGGCAATGACATCACTAACGAGATGAGCTACATCGTCCTGGATGCGGTGAAAACTGTCAGGGCTATCGTGCCACCATTGGCTTTGAGATGGCATGACAAAATGCCCAGGAAATTGGTTCACAAGGCCATCGAGGTTATGGCATCGGGCATGCCACAGCCAGCTATTTTCAACGATAAGGTCAACGTGCTGAGGCTGGTTGCTATGGGATGCCCCATCGAGGACGCCAACAACTACTCCATCAACAACTGCATGGTGCCCACCATACCCGGGAAAAACTTCAACCACGTCTCAGCCTGGGCCAACGGCATACCTGTCCCTCTCTGCCTGAATACCGCCCTGGGCGTTGCCCCACTGGCGCTGTACAAGAAAGCTGGACTCAAGACTATAGACCCGGCAAAGCTAAGCTCGGCAGAGGAACTGATGGATGCCACCATCGAGAACTACCGCTGGCTGGTGCATCGCCTGGTGCAAATCGCCAACATCATGGATGCACTCTACAGGGAATATGCGCCCAGGCCATTCCTGTCTGCTATCATCGATGACTGCATCGAAAGGGCACAGGATGTCAGAGACTGGAACTACATGCCGGATTACCGTGACATAGACCTCTTTGGTCTCAACACCGTCGCTGACTCCATAGCTGCCGTAAAGAAGCTGGTCTTTGACGACAAGAAGGTCACCATGGAGAAGCTGGTCGAAGCGCTGAAGACCAACTGGCAGGGCTACGAAGACATTCGCAAACTTTGCCTCGAAGCTCCAAAATTCGGCAATGCGCTGAAGACCAACTGGCAGGGCTACGAAGACATTCGCAAACTTTGCCTCGAAGCTCCAAAATTCGGCAATGACGATGACTATGTAGACCTGATATCCCGTGAAGTAGGCAAGAGGCTTTCAGAAGAGACCAAGAAATGCAAGACGAACTGGGGCGGGCCTGTTGTCATAGACGGCACCGCAGCCACTGCTTGGTGGAGCTTCGGCCGCGTCTGTGCTGCCACGCCAGACGGCAGGACGAATGGTGACCCGTTCAACGACGGAACCATATCGCCCATGGCCGGCGCTGACAAGAAAGGCCCTACCGCAGTCCTGAAGTCGGTAGCCAAGGTTGACCCCTTGGCAAGCTGGAACCAGCTCTTCAACCAGACCTTCATGCCGCAGTATCTCACCGGACACAATGCTGAGTCGTTTGCCCAGTACCTGAAGACCTTCGGCGACCTGGGTATTCACCATATCCAGTTCACTACGGTGGGGAGAGACACCCTGGAAGATGCCCAGAAACATCCAGAGAAATACCCAAACCTGATGGTGCGCGTGGCTGGGTTTGCGGCATACTTCATAGACCTGGATAAGAAGATACAGGATTCTATCATCGCCAGAACCCCGCAGTGTCTCTAGTCTTCGGAAGAACGCAATATGACTTCTTCCAATGCCGAGACACATAACAGCGGGGCAAAGGGGCTGGTGTTCAACATCCAGCGGTACAGCATTCACGATGGCCCTGGAATCAGGACCACCGTGTTCCTTAAGGGCTGCCCGCTGAAATGTAAGTGGTGCTCCAACCCTGAGTCCATCAATCCCAGCCCCGAGCTAATGGTCAGAGAATCCCAATGTGATGGCTGCGGCAAGTGTGTCGAACCCTGTACGCACCATGCCATTGAGTTGCACGATGACCACGTGCATATAGACAGGTCAAAATGCGACCTGTGTCTGAAATGTGCAGAGGCCTGTCCCAGAGGGGCCATAGAACTGTCAGGCAAATATATGAGCGTGGAAGAGGCACTGGAAGAGTGCAGCAAGGACGAGATTTTCTACCAGAACTCAGGCGGCGGTGTCACTTTGTCCGGCGGCGAGCCACTATATCAACCTGAATTCACCCTGAATCTACTCCAGGCGTGCAAAGAAAAAGCACTGAACACCGCTATCGACACCAGCGGCTTCGCCAACTGGAAGATAATAGAAAAAATGCTCCCCTATATTGACCTGGTACTCTACGATATCAAGCACCTCGACCCAGAGATGCACGCCAGCGCCACAGGAGTCAGCAACGAAGTAATCCTGGACAACCTGCAGAAAATCGTCAAGTCAGGCAAGACCAGGGTCTGGATAAGAATTCCGGTTATTCCCAACTTCAATGACTCCGAGACTTACATCGAGAAATTAGCAAAAACCCTCGTGGGAATGCCTGCAGAGAAAATCTCCCTGCTCGGCTATCACGAATGGGGCAAGTCCAAGTATTTCTCGCTGGGCAAAGAGTACCCGCTCAACGGCTGTGCACCGCTCGCTGAGGAGAGACTGGAGAGCCTGAAGGACATCATGCAGTCCAGGGGACTACAAGTCACCATCGGCTACTAGCACCAGCCATCTCAATAGAAGACAGCCAATAAAAGAAGTTTATTTAGGAGGCAAAAGGCCATGATGAAAAAGACGTGGTTCGTATTCGCCGCTATTTTGATATCAATCACCTCAGCCTTGCCCCTGCTGAGCTGTGTCCCCAAAGCGCCACCACAGGAAAAATTTGTCACTTATCTGAGCCTGAGCGACCTAACAGGGCCAGGCGCTGGTATGGTTGTCCCCATCGTTGAAGCCATTGGCTTCGCCCTTGATAACCTGAACGGCAAAGGCGGCGTTAAGGGCGTCAAGGTCAACAGTATCGTCGTGGACACACGGTATGACACGGCTCGCACTGTGTCAGCCTACAAGAGATATCGCACCGAGCCTCGTGCTTTCTGGGCATTCATCCCCCTCACCGCCGCCGTAAAAGCGCTGGCAGCTCAGATGGAAGCAGACAAGATACCTTGCACCACGCCGGGCGATGGCGAGTTCCAGGCAAAACCCGCATGGGTTTTTCTGCTCGGAGCTCCCTATCCAGACGGTTTCGCTGCTACTCTCGACTGGATAGTTAAAGACTGGAAAGACAAGGGGAAATCGGGAATGCCAACCGTAGGTTACATGTCCTGGGACAGTCAATACGGCCGCGAGGCTCTTAGAGGTGGACAGCAATACGCCGAGAAAATCGGTGTTAAGCTCTTGAAGCCGGAATTCCATCCCCCCGGGGCCGCAGACTACACCGTCTGGCTCAGTAGAATCAACGAGGCTGGCGCTGACTATTGCTTTGTCGGCGGCGTCGACCCCACCCAAAGCCTGACTCTGCGCGATGCCCTCAAGCTTGGGCTGACCAAGAAAATCCAGTTTGTTAGCGACTACTGGGGTCTAGACGAAAACGTAGGCATCAAGCTTCACCCCGAAGCTACCGAAGGTGCTTTGCTCGTCACCCCCTTCGCTCGCGGTGACGAATCCCGCAAGCTGCCGCCGGTTGCTGAACTCTGGAGCAAGTATGGCAAGGGGCCAATAAGTGAAATGAAGGCCGGCTTCCCGGCAGGCATCATACATGTCAAATACCTCGCCATAGCTCTAGAGAAAGCACTTGACCAGGTGGGATACGAAAAGATAGACGGCGAAGCCGTATACAAAGCCATTCAAACCATCACCGGGACTGACTCAGATGGCATATCCGGCCCTTGTGCCTTCAGCGCCACCGACCGAAAGGCTACTGCTATGGTCAAGTTCTATCGAGTGCAAAGCGGCAAGCTCATCCCTGCAACCGATTGGGTAACAACACCTGATGCCGTATCCCTTCACAAAGATTGGTGATTACCATATAGACATTTGCCTCAAAGGTGTATAGAATTGACAGACAAGCCCCAGATTGCCAGTTACCATAGGCATCACTGGTTCAAACAGAACATTGTCTGGCAACAGGAGCAATGAATAGCGAGAGAGATGGAGGAAAATTATGAGAAAGGCTTGGTTCATATTTGCAGCCATATTCATTTCAGTTGTGGTAGCCTTACCCGTGGTAAGCTGTGCACCTAAAACACCAGCCGAAGAGAAATACGTTACCTACCTCAGTCTTAGCGATTTGACAGGCCCAGCAGCCGGCCTCACCTACCCCATCGTTGAGGCTACGAGCTTTGCCTTTGACGACTTGAACAACAAAGGCGGCATAGATGGCGTGAAGATCAAGATGATCAACGTGGACACACGGTATGACGTAGCCCGTACCGTGTCGGCCTACAAGCGGTATCGCACCGAACACAAGGTGATATGGGCTTTCATTCCACTGTCCCCTGCTGTGAGAGCATTGGAACCCCAAATGGAGGCAGACAAAATACCGTGCACCACACCAGGAGACGGCCTGTACCAGGCTAAGCCAAGATGGGTCTTCGTTGGTGGCACTCCTTACCAGGACGGATTCGCCGCTGCTCTCGATTGGATGCTCAAGGACTGGAAGGCCAAAGGGAAAACCGGAGTGCCCACCATAGGTTACATGTCATGGGACAGCCAGTATGGCCGAGAGGCTCTCAGAGGTGGCAAAGAATATGCCGACCTGATAGGTGTCAACCTGCTGAAACCCGAGTTCTTTCCCCCTGGAACAGCGGACCACACCGTCTGGCTTAGCAGAATCAACGAGTCCGGAGCTGACTACTGCTACCTGGGAGGCGTTGACCCCACGCAAAGCCTCATTCTTCGCGATGCCCTCAAGCTGGGCATGACCAAGAAAATCCAATTTGTCAGCGAATATTGGGGACTGGACGAAAACGTAGGCGTGAAACTCCATCCCGAGGCAACCGAAGGCGCCGTGTTGGTCACCCCATTCATCCGAGGCGACGAGGCACGCAAGCTGCCGCCAGTTGCGGAACTCTGGGAAAAATACGGCAAGGGACCCATAAGTGAAATGAAAGCTCTGTTCCCCTCTGGAATCCTCTCGGTCAAATACACGGCTCTGGCCCTGAAGATCGGCCTTGACGAAGTGGGCTACGACAAGCTCACTGGAGAACAGCTATACAGGGGAAATATGCAGCTAACTGGCACTAGCTCAGACGGCGTTTCCGGCCCCTGTGCTTTCAGCCCCACCAGCCGCAAAACCTCTGATATGGTTAAGTTCTACCGCGTGCAAAGCGGCAAGACCAATCCCATAACCGACTGGGTGAAAGCACCCGACGCCGTGTCCCTGCACAAAGACTGGTGAATAGCAAACAAGGAGGTGAACTGTCAAGAACGAGCAAAGGCAAACGTGATCGTGCACCAACCGAATTTACCACAAAAAGTACGAGGAGGTAAAAGGAAACACTAATGAAAAAGGCATGGTTTATATTAGTCACCATATTGATTTCAGTTGCGGTAGCCTTGCCCGTAGTGAGTTGTGCCCCCAAAGCACCCACCGCTGAGAAAGTTGTTACCTATCTCAGTCTCAGCGACCTGACCGGCCCTGGCGCTGGCCTGGTCTTCCCCATCGTGGAAGCCGTTGGATATGCCTTTGATGATATCAATAGCAAGGGTGGAGTAAACGGTGTCAAGATTAATAGTATAGTCGTGGACACGCGTTATGACACAGCCCGCACTGTGTCAGCCTACAAGAGGTACCGCACTGAGCCTAAAGCTTTCTGGGTATTCATTCCCCTCACCCCCGGCGTGAAAGCGCTGGCAGCCCAGATGGAAGCAGACAAATTGCCCTGCACCACACCGGCTGATGGCGAGTTCCAGGCTAAGCCGGGATGGGTCTTCCTGGCTGGGGTTCCCTACCAAGACGGATTTGCTGCTGCCCTTGATTGGATGCTCAATGACTTCAAAGCCAAGGGCAAAAGCGGAGTGCCTACCATAGGCTATATGTCCTGGGACAGCCAGTATGGCCGAGAAGCTCTTCGAGGCGGGCAGGAATATGCTGACCAGCTAGGCGTTAAACTTCTGAAGCCCGAGTTCTTCCCGACCGGAGCCGCCGACCACACCGTCTGGCTCAGCCGGATAAATGAAGCTGGCGCAGACTACTGCTTCATCGGCGGTGTAGACCCTACCCAGAGCCTGATATTGCGTGACGCCTTTAAGCTCGGCCTGACCAAGAAAATCCAGTTCGTCAGCGGTTTCTGGGGACTCGATGAGAACGTGGGCGTCAAAGTCCACCCTGAAGCCACAGAAGGTGCAGTACTGGTCAGCCCATTCATCAGAGGAGATGAGTCCCGCCAGCTGCCTCAGGTTGTTGAGTTGTGGAGCAAGTACGGGAAGGGGCCAATAACTGATATGAAATGCCTGTTCCCCGCAGGCATACTGCTGGCCAAGTATTTGAGCCTGGCAATTGAAAAAGGGATTGACGAAGTAGGCTATGACAACTTCGGTGGCGATGATGCATACAAAGCCATCCAAACTATCACCGGCACTCCTTCAGATGGCGTGTCTGGCCCCTGTGCCTACAGCCCCACCAGCCGTAAAGCCACCGCCATGGTCAGGTTCTATAGAGTTCAAAGCGGCAAGACTAACCCCATAACTGACTGGGTTCCTGCACCCGATGCCGTGTCCCTGCACAAAAACTGGTAGTCAACACTAGCTAAATATACAAGATACACAAAGGAGAAGGAATGATTCGGTCTAGATTCGCCAAGGCACTCGTCGTGGGGGTATGTGCGGCTCTGCTGCTGCCCGCTTACATCGGCTGCGCTAAGGAAGCAAAACCCCAGGAGAAATATGTCACCTTCCTCAGCCTGAGCGATATCACCGGACCTTCGGCAGGCCTTATTTCGCCGCTGCAGGAAACCGTAGGTTGGGGCTTCGAAGACCTCAATTCCCGGGGCGGCGTCGATGGTGTCAAGGTCAAGTCAATCGTGATAGATACCCGCTACGACGTCGCCAGGGCAGCATCAGCCTACAAGAGACACCAGGCAGAGCACAAGCTGGTCATGGCCTTTGTACCGCAGACTGCGGCGGGCAAAGCACTGTCGCCTCTTATGAACTATAACAAGCTCAGCTCGCTGACGCCTGCCGACGGCGAGTTCCAGGCAATCATGGGCCGAACTTTCCTGCTCCTTACTCCTTACCAGGATGCCTTCGGAGCTACCATCGATTGGATTCTCAACGACTGGCAAGCTAAAGGGAAAACCGGGGCTCCTACAATTGGCTACCTTTGCTGGGATAGCCCTTATGGCAGGGAACCGCTGCGCGGCGGCAAGGAGTATGCCGAGATGAAGGGAGTAAAGATGCTGCCACCAGAGTTTTTCCCTGTAGGTGCGGCTGACCATACCGTCTGGCTCACCCGAATCAACAATGCCGGCGCCAACTACTGCATCATAGGCGGCGTCGACCCCACCCCCAGCCTTATCATGAGAGATGCCAACAAGCTGGGTTTGAAGGAAAAAATTCAGTTTGTAGATGCCCTCTACTGTGGCCCTGACGAGCCAGTAGGCATCAAGCTCCATCCTGAAGCTGTAGAGGGCACAGTTCTCTGCTCCGCCATCCTCCGCGGTGACGAGGCACGCAAGAACCCCCTAATCCAGAGCCTGTGGACCAAGTACGCCAACAGACCTATCACCGAGATGCGTGCCCTTAGCCCCGGGGGTTTTCTCATTTGCAAGGACTTTGAAAAGGCACTCTCCATAGCGCTTGAAGACGTGGGCTACGAGAAGCTCGGTGCTGAAGACGTCTATCAAGCATACCAAAAGATCACCGGGAACAGCCGGGAGGGAATTCTGGGAGATTGCCTCTACAGTCCAACCAGCCGTCGTTCCAGCGACGCTGTGAAATTCTATAGGGTTGTCAACAGCAAGGTAGTCCCCATAACAGACTGGATCAAGGCACCTGATACCGTGTCTCTTCACACGGAATGGTAAAGTTCGGACTTTAATTATGAGAGGAGGAAAGGTATGAATTATTTGAAACTGCA
>VGOF01000058.1 GCA_016875975.1 Chloroflexota bacterium
CCAGCGTGAGTCTGATAGAGAGATAGGGCGGGCTTTGAAGAGGAGGGGGTAGGCAGGGTCATTAACAATTGAATATGGGGGCGTGTGGTTTCGACAGGGGGCAGGCCTACAGAACTGCAAGTCGAGGCGCCATCTACCTCGTTAAAAAGGTGGCAAAAGACAACTGCCGAAGCAGTTCCGATTGCAGCCTAACTAAAGGTTGCACATCCAGCCTGACCTCACCCCGATGGGTTGGGATTGGGTGACGAACAGTCGGGGTGCTCCAACCCTGATGTCGATGAAGGGTTGGCTAAGAACTGATCGACTGGCCTAGCTAAACTTGGCCGGCAGAGGTTAGCTGGGTGAGATTAAAGCGCTGGCTAAACTTGTAGCAGGTTCTGGCAACCTTCTTCTGGACGGGGAGTTCAACCCTCCCCCGCCTCCACCAGGCAACTTGAGGCTCCGGCCTATTTGGTTGGAGCTTTTGGTATTTGGAGGGTAATGCATTTGGGGCAGGTCAAATCATTGGCAGGAGTGCTGAATACTTTTCCATCCTGCTCATGCCTGCTTCTGATTGAATCAGCCAGGTCATCCAGCATAGCTCTATTGCCCTGTAGCCTGTCATAGCTGCAATTTCATCCATCAGATGTACGAATTCAATATCTGTAGCTGGCATTGGTATATCTGTCTTTAGTAGCATTTCCGCAGTAACCCTTTTTACTATTTTGTCGGGCATGACGGTATCAACGCCACCCATCATTCTCAGGTACTGGTAAGTGTTGATGCCAACGCCTTTAATTTTGCCAATGGGGTCAGTTCTCCAGTTTTCCAGACTAGCATGTCTTGCCCAAGAAATGAGAGCATCTCTGTCACCTAGCCTTTTTTCTTTTTTGATGCCTGCCAGGTATTTAGCCGCGGACTTCGCCATTTGCCAGGAGCGCTGATTTTTCCATATAGCTCTAAGCTCCTCATCTCTGGCTGCTAGTAAATCCTCAAATGTACGGACTTTGCCCGTTTCCACAAATTCCTGGCGGAACTGTTCTACTTTTGGTACCACTGATTGGAAGTAATTAAGCCCGATGGAATCGAAAGCTGCATCCAGTAGCATGAGGACGGCATTGCCGTGCCACCTTTGTGTTTTAAGGCAGCGTTCGCAATGCTCGTGTACCATGGGTACTTGCTTCATATAGCTGTCGGTAACAGCTCTCAACTTTGGCATATCGATATTTCTGGCGAAGTTTGTCTTTTGAGTATTATCGGTACTCATGTTGGAATTGACTGCTTAGACTTTCCACCAGCCTAGAATGGCTATGATGCTAAGCCCAATACCGGCGATAATGGCACCTGCCCAGCCCATGAGGCATAGGGTAGTTACGATGGCGCCGGCGATTAGCACTCCGCAAAAAATAGACAAGAAGGAAAAGAGGAACCGTTGTCCCATTAAGAAAGCGGCAATCGAACCTGTCCAGGCGCCGGTGAATGGCAGGGGGATTGCAACGAACAGCGTGAGTCCTATCCGCTCGTATCTCTGGATCATCTTTTCGCGGCGCCGAGTGCGTTCAAGAACCCAGTCAATGAATCTCTTGCCTGTGTTCACCTTGCTGATGATTTTAGCTATTGAATCAAGGAACAGCAGTAATATGGGTACGGGCAACATGTTGCCGATGACTGCCAGCGGAAATGCCTGATACCAGGGCATCCCGAACAGGTTTATGGCCACGGGGAGGGCACCTCTAAGCTCTATAATAGGCAGTGCGGAGATAATAATGATGATAAGCTCTTTAGCTATGCCCAAATTGATGAGTTTCTCAATTATTTCCATTTGCTCGGGTCTCTGCACACAGGGATGTCGATGAGCATTATAGCATTAAAAATGACGGGCGGAACTGAACTGTTGCTTATCACCTTTAGCATGTAGCATTGTGGTTCGTTGAGTGCTATGATTATCGTAAATATACGGTGTTGCCTGGAGTTTGCTTTACCGCTATATTAGTGGGTGGTAAAATCTAGCTGAACGGGAACCATGTCAGGTCATTCTAAATGGTCACAGATTAAGCGCCAGAAGGGTGCGTCCGATGCTAAGCGTGGGCAGCTATTTACCAAGCTGGCGCGGGAAATCATGGTTGCGGTGCGGGAAGCCGGGCCAAATCCCGATTCCAACTTCAGGCTTCGCTTAGTGATTCAAAAAGCCCGTGATAATAACATGCCTTCAGAGAATATCGAACGGGCTATAAAGAAAGGCAGCGGGACACTGGAAGGGGTCAGCCTGACTGAGTTAATGCTTGAAGGCTATGGCCCAGCAGGTGTAGCGGTAATGGTTCAGGCTCTGACTGACAACAGGAATCGTACTTTGCAGGAAGTTCGAAATCTTTTTTCCAGGCATGGGGGGAATATGGGAGAGAGCGGATGCGTAGCCTGGATATTTGATAACAGGGGTGTGATAACGGTAGACACTAGCGATGGCGTAGATGTTGAATCCCTGGCTTTGACAGCCATAGATGCCGGCGCTGATGATGTTAGGGTGGAGAAGGGCTTTCTCGAAGTTATCACCACTCCTCAGAACCTGGAACCAGTAAGGAAGGCTATCGAAGCAGTAAAGCCAGTAATCTCTGCTGAAGTCTCTCGTGTTCCCAAAACCACGCTGGTCCTTGGTGAGAAGGAGGCATTGCAGACACTCAAGCTGCTCGACCATCTTGAGGAGATGGACGATGTCCAGCGAGTATTCGCAAATATAGATTACTCCGAGGCTGTTTTGGAAAAGCTTCGGACCATGGCGTAACCTATGCGTGTTCTCGGCATTGACCCGGGCACCCTGAATTTGGGATACGGCGTGATAGATGAGGAAGGCCGGGAAATGCGAATGGTGAACTGCGGAGTGCTGCGGTCTTCTGCCAAGCTTCCCCTGGAGCGACGGTTGTCTTCCTTGTATCACGACCTTTGCCGGGTTGTTGCTGAATGCGAACCTGATGAAGTAGCAGTTGAGGAGCCTTTTGTAGCTGATAATGTGCGCTCTGCTTTGTCTCTGGGCAGAGCTCAAGCGATAGCAATTTTGGCTGCAGCCAATCGAAAACTACCGGTTTTTCGATATCCACCAGCCCTAGTGAAGCAGAATGTGACCAATTCTGGGGGTAGCAGCAAGGCACAGGTGCAGGAGATGGTGAGAATACAGCTTGGTCTTTCCACCGCGCCGGAACCCAGTGATGCTTCAGATGCACTCGCTGTAGCTATTTGCCATCTTCATCAGAGGCAATTCGACTGCCTGCTAAATAAAACGCAATAGGGGAAACTGATGATAGTTGCTCTGGAGGGGATACTGGAAAGCCGCGGTGTGGATTCGGCGGTTGTCAGGGTTGGCCCTGTCAGTCTTCAGGTAAGTGTGCCCAACTCTGCTTTAGGGCGACTGGGAACTGCGGGGGATAAAGTCCATTTGCACACCTACTTATACTTGAGGGAGGACAATGTTGCGCTGTATGGTTTTGCTCTGCCTGAGGAGCTAGGGCTTTTCAAGAGTCTTATCTCGGTTTCGGGAATTGGGCCCAAGGCGGCTTTGGCTTTGCTTTCCACGTTTAGCCCAGACCAACTTGTTTCTGCTATCGCCAATGGTAATATCGACCTGCTCAGCCAGGTGCCTGGCATCGGCAAGAAGACGGCGGGGCATATTGTTCTCGAATTGAAGGGCAAGCTGGCGAAGGGTATGGTGGAAGCTGTGGTGCCCGAGTTGCGACAGCAGGATGCCGATGTAGTGGCCGCACTGACCAGTCTGGGGTATTCTCTCAAGGAGGCTACTCAGGCGGTTTCAGGCTTGCCCAACTCTCAGGATATAGACCTGGAGGAGCGAGTGAGACTGGCTCTCCAGCATCTGGCGTCAAAGTGAATATCATATCTGAAGCTGTTTATCTTCTTTTACCCCGCTTGCATTAGAAACTGAGATTTCATCGCTAAGCAGGATTTCGATGCCACAGTTCAAGATTGTCTCTGATTTCAGGCTAACTGGTGACCAACCTCAAGCAGTCGATAAACTGGTTGATGGGTTGGACAAAGGATACAAGCGCCAAACGCTGCTGGGTGTGACTGGTAGTGGTAAGACATTTACTATGGCCAATGTGGTGGAAAGGGTGCAGAAACCTACCCTGGTTATCTGTCATAACAAGACTCTTGCCGCACAGTTGGCTACCGAGTTCAAAGAGTTTTTTCCTGACAATGCTGTGGAGTATTTTGTCAGCTACTATGATTACTACCAGCCTGAGGCCTATGTTCCCAGCACAGATACTTACATTGAAAAGGAAATCGACATAAATGAGGAGATAGATAAGCTGCGGCACGCGGCTACCAGAGCTTTGCTCGACCGTCGGGATGTGCTGGTAGTGGCTTCTGTCTCCTGTATTTATAGTTTGGGGGAGCCTGAGGAGTATCGCAGCTTTGTGGTTACTGTGCAGAAGGGCCAGAAGTGTAACCGGGATAAGCTGATTCGCCGGCTGGTGGATATGCGGTATCAGCGGAATGATTTTGATTTCACACGGAGCAGGTTTCGCATACGTGGGGATACGCTGGAAATACAGCCGTCCTACGAGGAAATAGCGGTCAGGATTGAGTTCTGGGGAGACGAAATAGAGCGCATTGTTGATGTTGAGCCGCTCACCGGCGAATTATTGGCGGAACGTGACTCGGTTGATATTTACCCAGCCAAGCATTTTGTCACTTCGCATGACAAGCTCATGGCAGCACTAGAAGATATAAAGGTCGAGCTGGAGGAACGTTTGCAGGAGATGAGAGGCCAGGGAAAGCTATTGGAAGCAGCGCGACTGGAGGCCAGGACGAACTATGACATGGAGATGCTTCGCGAGGTTGGCTACTGCCATGCTGTGGAGAATTACTCGCGTCACCTGCAGCGCAGGGCGCCAGGCAGCGCCCCGTGGACTTTGCTTGATTATTTCCCTGATGACTTTTTGATGTTCATCGATGAGTCACACATGACCTTGCCCCAAATAAGGGGGATGTATCACGGCGATATGTCTCGCAAGCGGACTCTGGTGGACTTCGGTTTTCGGCTGCCATCGGCTCTGGACAACCGGCCTCTCAATTTCGACGAGTTTGAGAGCCGGACTAACCAGGTCATCTATGTGTCAGCTACTCCTGGGCCATTTGAGTACGAACATAGCCAGCAAGTCGCAGAGCAGCTTGTTCGCCCCACCGGTTTGCTTGAGCCGACTATTGAGGTTAAGCCTAGCAAGGGGCAGATTGACGACCTTATCCACCAGATTAAGGTGAGGGTGGACAAGGGTGAACGCTGCCTGGTGACGACGTTGACCAAGAGAATGGCTGAAGAGCTGGCTGACTATCTGAGGGAGCTGGAAGTAAAGACCCATTATCTGCATTCTGAGGTGGACACCCTGGAGAGGGTGGAAATACTGCGTGACCTGCGACTCGGCGTTTACGATGTGGTGGTAGGTATAAACCTGCTCAGGGAGGGGTTGGACTTACCGGAGGTAAGCCTGGTGGCTATACTGGATGCTGATAAAGAAGGATACTTGAGGTCAAAGGAGGCTCTGATTCAGACGATGGGACGGGCGGCGCGCCACGTCGATGGCCAGGTTATCATGTATGCCGATGCGGTGACTACAGCCATGCGTGAGGCTATGGAGGAGACCTATCGGCGCAGGAAGGTTCAGGAAGCGTACAACCAGGAGCACGGCATTACGCCGCAGGGGATAAAGAAAGCTATCAGGGATATCACCGAGCGGGTCAAGGCTGTAGCTGAGACCAGAGCTATCTACACACCTACTCCTATATCTAAAGAGGAAGTGACGCGGCTGATAAAGGACTTGGAATCTCAGATGCGAAAGGCTGCCAGGAACCTGGAGTTTGAGAAGGCTGCCTTGCTGCGTGACCGAATCATCGAGCTTAGGAAAGACGAAGAGCTGCTGGCGCCTTTCATCAAATCTGGGTAGTCGTTATTCTACTGGAAGGGGGGAGCTATTGTCTTGCCGCAACACAATTCGTCAAAGTGTGCTGGTGTGGGCTTGACAACAGGAAGTCACGGTCACTACATAGCTGCGTCTATCCAACTTGACTCAACTGTCTTGAAGCGTCTATAGGCTAAACAAACCATGTACAATCAAGGTGAACGAGCAGCAGTGCCCTAAGCCCCCAGCATCTCCTTCTTACGCAGCACCTTCTCCACGTCCTTCCTGGCGCCGACCTTCTGGAAGATGGCAAGTGCTTCGTCCAGGTCTTCATGCGCTTTCTCCCGGTCTGCCTTGCGGCGGCGTGCCAGGTACATCAGGCCCCGCTCATACAGCGTCCTGGCTTCATCCCAGGGGAGCTGGTATTGCCGGTTGATTTGAACGGCCTTGTCGAAGGACTCGGTCGCTGTACCCCAGTCCTTACGTGCCATGGCCAGCATACCCTTAGCTAGATATACAGGTGCGGGCAGGCCATACCAGTTCTGGTCTGGTTTCATAAGCTCAAAGCCCCTGTCCACGTATTCAGTCGCCTTATCAGGCTTGCCCATCTTAAGGTAAAGCTCGGCCAGCACCGGAAGCACCCATAGCTCGGAGACAACATTTCCACCTTTCTGACAGATTTCCAAGCTTCTCAAAAGGAATTCTTCAGCTTTGGTGTGGTTGCCCTGCTCCATGTTGAGGCTGCCCAGCGTGATGCAACAGGCATTAGCAGCAGCGAAGTTGCGCCTGTTTTCGGTAACCGATAGAGTCCATTTCAGAATCTCCTCGGCTTTGTCCCACTCCCCCAGGCGGAGATAGAGAAATCCTGGGCTGGCCGATTCCTCGAGCTCGCCTGCCTTCCACCGGATTTTGCTCGCAACGCTTTCGGTCATTTGCCACGCTTCTTTTGCCCTCGAAATCTGGCCGGATAGCATGTAGGTAAGCACCAGAGTCCGAGGCACCACGAGTAGAGGGTACTCACCAAATTTCTTTACTTCTGGGAGGACCAGTTCTCCCCATTCCAGCGCCCGGGGAATATTGCGCACCAGTGTGTGCGTCAGAATAATGTCATCGCCGCAGAGCACGATGGTAAGCGGATTTCCACCCTGGAAAGTAGGCTGCCAGTTGCTTTCCTGATACTCGATTCCCTTGTCAACCTCGCCAATGCGTGCCCGGGCGGTGCCGACGGAGGTGCCCATGAACATGCCCAGCTTCTCGAATATGCCCATAGCCTTCTGAGCCCAAACAAAGGAGGTGGCAGGCTCATCTTTGTAGAGGTGTAGACGCGCCATGAGCTGATAGAGGAACGCTTTATCCGGGGTATCAGGTCCCGGCTCGAGAATAGCCAGCGCAGCCTCGGCGTGTTCCAGCGCCTTTCCCTCACTCCCCAAACCAATGGGCGCACCCATATACAACCTTGCCAACCATACGTGCGTCATCGCCATATTGGCAAGATCGCCTAGCCTCTGATAGAGCTTCAAGGCCTCTTGAAGATGCTTGAGGCCGGCACTAAAGTCTAAGGTGCCCCACTCAGTCACCGCCAGTTTGGTCAGTAGCTCTGCCTTCCTCCTAAGCTCCTCTTCCATAATTGACCTACCTGTTTAAAAGCAGTGCCTAGGCCCCCAGCATCTCCTTCTTCCGCAGCACCTTCTCCACGTCCTTCTTAGCGCCGACCTTCTGGAAGATGGCAAGGGCTTCATCCAGGTCTTCATGCGCTTTCTCCCGGTCTGCCTTGCGGCCGCGAGCCAGGTGCATCAGACCCCGCTCATACAGCGTCCTGGCTTCGTCCCAGGGTAGCTGGTACTGCCGGTTGATTTGAATGGACTTATCGAAGGACTCGGCTGCTGTACCCCAGTCCTTCCGCGCTGCGGCCAGCATGCCCGTGGCCAGATAGATAGGAGCGGGCAGGCCATACCAGTTCTGGTCCGTCTTCATAAGCTCGAAGCCCCTGTCCATATATTCCGCCGCCTTTTCAGGCTGGCCCATCTTGAGGTAAAGCTCAGCCAGCACCGGAAGCACCCACAGCTCAAACAGCACGTTGCCACCATTCTGGCATATTTCCAGGCTCCTCAAAAGAAGCTCCTCTGCCTTGAGATAGTTGCCCTGTTCCAGGTTGAGGCTGCCCAGGGCGAAGGAACAGCCGTTGATAGCAGCATGGTTATGACTACCTTCGTGAGCTGACAGAGCCGCCTGTAGAACCTCATTGGCTTTGTCCCATTCTCCCAGTCGGAAGTGGAGAA